>JBOGKI010000029.1:0-16329 GCA_050745605.1 Terriglobia bacterium
GTGCTGACGTGCTGTTCTTTGGATCTGGATTCCACGCGGTGAGCCCCGGATATTTCAGCGCAATGGGAATTCCCCTGCTCGGGGGACGGGAATTCACAGACGAGGACAGGCACAATTCAAAGTCCGTAGCCATCGTGAATGAGACCTTCGCGCGGCAATACTGGCCCGGGGAGAATCCCGTCGGAAAAGAGATATTTGAGAACTACCCTAAAACGACTCCGGTGCTTAGAGTGGTTGGCGAGGTTCGGGACACCATCGACCTATCCCTGGCTGAACTCCCGAGACCCGAACTTTACCAGCCGTACACTCAGTATTTCCTTGCTGCGTTTGCGGGGGCGCTGGTTGCCAAAACGCGCACGCCCGCGAGCACTGCGGTCGCCATGCAGAAGGCCATCCGCTCGGTTGATCCGGAAGCTCCGATTTCCCAGATTCGGACGATGGATCAGGTCCTGGCCCGAAACAGGGCGGGAAACCGATTCTACTTGCTGCTGGTGGGCGTCTTCGCGCTGCTGGCGCTCGTGCTCGCCGCGGCGGGAATTGCAAGTACAGTTTCTTACGCGGTAAGCCAACGCAGGCACGAGGTTGGTATCCGCATGGCCCTGGGTGCGCAGCGCGGCGCCATCTTAGGACTGATCGCCGGGCAAACATTGAAGCTCGTTGTGGCCGGAATAGCCCTGGGGCTGGCAGGCTCCTTCATGCTGACGCGCTTCGTGGCCAGCGAGCTTTACAAAGTCAGTCCAACTGACCCGTTGACCTTGGCGCTGGTTTCCTTGATGTTGATGGCCATTGGCGTGCTCTCGAGTCTGGTTCCAGCGCGGCGGGCAACTCGAATTGATCCTGCGGAAACCCTGCGCGCATTGTGATCGTGGTCCGGCGGCTGCCTCAAATCTTCAGTAAATGGGGAGGAGAACTTTTGCGCCGGCGGTTCGCCGTGTGTTACCTGGCTTGCTTTGCCGTGGCATTCATCGGTTGGCCAATTCAAAGCTGCGGCGCATCGACCTGGAATTCTTGAATCGCCTGCGGCCGGTGCGGTTCACGTCAGCTTCCGAAGCTTCCAACTTAATCCTCGTGGCTGGTGACCACATTAAATGCAGGGCAAGCACTCCCCGGCCGGGCGAAGCTCACACTGCTCCGCGCTAGCATTCGCACCGCGCGTGGTATACTCGGTTTGAGAGGCGCGTTAACCGAACCGCTTCGTTCGTGCTCCGGAAGGCGTCTCCATCATTAAAGTGGCGGTGATTTCCGGGAGAAAAGTGGAGGACTAAAATCATGTACCCAGAACAAATTGTACTCCCCATGCGGGAAGAACTGACGCAAGCTGGATTCTTCGAGATGAAGACCCCAGGCGAGGTGGATGCGATTCTTGGCCGCGAAAAAGGGCCGGTACTGGTGGTGGTCAATTCGATTTGCGGTTGCGCTGCCGGCAAGGCCAGGCCGGGTGTGCTCCAGGCGCTGAGTCATCCGAACCGTCCGAAAGTTCTCGCCACGGTATTTGCGGGCCAGGATGGGGACGCCACGGAACGGGCGAGAAGCTATTTTGCGGGCTACGGGCCGTCCTCGCCTTCCATCGCGTTGCTCAACGACGGTAAGTTGGTCTTCATGCTCGAACGATGGCAGATTGAGGGCAGGATTGCCGATGATATTGCGAAAGACTTAACGGACGCTTTTGATCGCTTCTGTGTCTCCGAGGGCGCCTCGGTTTCTGCCTGATACGAACGCCGTAGGTCTTGTTACGTTGCGTTGTAGCGGGGCTCGCCGCCTGCCCCGCTGCAATTCGGGGAGCGGCGTCCAGGGCGGCGGTCCCTGCCAGGGTAAACTCCGACCGCCGCTACAGCCCTTCCCGCGTTCGTATTAGATACTCTCCTCGGGTTTCCACTCAAAACGTATTCCGCAGTAGGGGCGGGCCTTGTGGCCGCCCTCCGCGCACGGACGCCCGCGTTCCCGGGGCTGCGTGTATGAATATGCCTGCGCGCGACCGCCAGGGCCGCCACTACTGGATTTCCCGCCAGTCCGTTCGTCGCCAAAAGGGTTACCGGGCTGAATTCTTTGTGACTCGTCGCACCGCAGCGATGACACGGCGGATTTGGTCCGAGGTAAGGAAGGGATGGACAGGCAGGGAAACAACAGTTTCGGAGAGAAGGGTGCTCGCAGGAAAGTCTGAATCTTCGCCCATGCCGGAGAGGACGGGCTGGCGATGGAGCGGTCGCGGGTAATGAACGGCGGTTTCAATGCCGCGCCCGGCGAGCGCCTGCCGGAAGGCATCGCGGGTCATGCCGAGGATTCGCGGCTCGACGCGAATGGTGAAGAGATGATAGGCATGGACGCACCCTTCGCTCTCCTCCGGAAGATGAATGCCATCGATATCCGCGAGGCCCTGAGCCAGGGTCGCGGCGTTCCGGCGGCGCCGCTCGATGCACGCTCGAAGGGTTTCAAGCTGGCCCAGCCCGATGGCCGCGGCGATATCGGTCGTGCGATAGTTGAATCCAATTCGGACGTGGTTGTAGCGGGCTTGCTCACCGTGGGACCGCAGTAGCTTGAATTCAGCAGCCAGATCGGGCTCCGGCGTAGCGATCATTCCACCTTCGCCCGTGGTCATGTTCTTGGTGGGATAGAATGAATAGCAAACCGCGTCGGCAAGCGATCCAACATCGTTTCCCTCAAATCGCGCCCCGTGAGCTTGGGCTGCGTCCCAGATGATCTTCAGGTGGTGACGGCGCGCCAGATCCCTGAGCTCTGAGATCGCGGCGGGATGGCCGTAGAGGTGCACGGGCGCGAGGGCTCGAGTCCGGGGCGTGATGCGCTGTTCAGCATCGGCAGGATCCAGCGTGAAAGTGCGCGGGTTGACGTCCGCCAGAACGGGTTGGCCTCCCGCTGCCACCACCATTGACGCTGTAGCAATAAAGGTGAAATCGGGAACGATGACTTCGTCACCCGGTTGCAGCATGGCGGCATAGGCGATGTGTAAGGCAGCCGTGCCTGAATTGACGGCAATCGCGTGCTTTGCCCCTACTTCTGCCGCAAAGCGTGCCTCGAATTCCTCAGTCAATGCGCCAGCCCGCAGATTGCCACTGCGCAGGACCCGCTCGACGGCCTTGATGGTTTTCGAATCGAGACGGACCCGAGACATGGGAACCCTGTTCGCAGCTTTTGCATGAACGGTGGATGAACTGACGGATGAGGGCATGGCTTGCTTTGGTTCGATCATGGCGTGCCGCGAGGCTCGTTCTCTAACGAGTCCCAAAAGGCTTTTGGGGGCTGTCATTCTGAAAGCAGCGAAGAATCTATACCTCTTAATTCCAACACGAGAAACAGATGCTTCGCTTTGCTCAGCACGACAAACTTGGGCTCTTCAGCAACCTGTTAAGGCCTCAGCAGCGCACAATCTTCTCACGGTGCTCACGGACGTTCTTAGTGGCGTTCCGCGTGTCGATCACTAGCCGGGCATTCCGGACAATAAATGAATAATCGTAGCTTGAGTGATCAGTGGCAATCAGAACGACCGCATAACGGCTCAGGTTTGCCGCCGTCAGGTCGATGGAAACAAAATCTTGATAGTCGTATTTCCTCATCTTGTGCAGTTGCGGGAAGTAAGGATCGTGGTAGTCAACGATGGCCCCCTGGTCCTGAAGGAGCTCAATGATCCGTAGTGAAGGCGATTCGCGCAGATCGTCAACATCTTTCTTATAAGCGATGCCGAGGACAAGAATCCTCGAATCCTTCAGGCATTGATTTCTTTTGTTGAGCGCGTCGGAGACCTCAGCAATAACGCGCGATGGCATCGAGGAATTGATTTCGCCGGCGAGTTCGATGAACCGCGTCGGGAACTCGTATTCACGCGCTTTCCAGGTGAGGTAGAACGGGTCAATGGGAATGCAATGCCCACCCAAACCTGGACCGGGGTAGAAGGGAGTGAAGCCGAAAGGTTTAGTTTTGGCGGCTTCGATGACCTCCCAGATGTCGATGCCCATGCGCAGACAGAGCAACTTGAGCTCATTCACCAGGGCAATGTTAACAGACCGGTAGGTGTTCTCCAGAATTTTGGCCATCTCCGCGGCGCGGGAAGAACTCACCATCACGGTATGTTCAAAGACTTGCTCATAGAGTGCCTGAGCTGCCCTCGCACTAGGTCCGTTAACTCCACCGATGACCTTTGGGATTTGTTCCGTCCGGATGTTTGGATTGCCGGGATCCTCCCGTTCGGGCGAAAACGCCAGAAGAAAGTGCGGCGGAGCGCCGCCATCTCCTTGAACTGTCTGTCCGTCGATGGAATAGGGCGAAACCGGGCAGTGAAGACCGGACTTTTCAAGGATGGGGAGGACCACTTCCTCCGTCGTTCCGGGATAGGTCGTGCTTTCCAGCACGACCAGTTGTCCGCGCTGGAGGTGGGGACGGATGGCTTCCGCCGTCCCTTCGACGAAAGACAGGTCGGGTTCCCGATGATGGTCGAGAGGGGTGGGAACGCAGATGATGATGGCGTCTGCCTCACGCAGCTTGGTGAAGTCGGCAGTGGCTCGGAACATCCCACGCGAGACTTCAGCGCTAACCGGCTGGCTGGGAATATGGTGAATATAGCTTTCCCCCTTGGCCAGCTTCTCAATTTTGGCTGGATCAATGTCAAAGCCGGTGGTCGAAAGGCCATTCCTGGCATACAGCAAAGCCAAAGGAAGGCCAACATAGCCTAGGCCGATCACGCCGACACGGGCGCTCTTAGCCCCGAATCTTGCGGTGGCTTTGGTCCGTTCCTCGGGTTCGGAGTCTGGTAAGATTTTCGTCCCCATGTTCCCCCTTGCCTTATTGGGTTTCGACGGAAAGCGACTGCCCCTAAAGAATATACTGGAATTCGAGCTCTGGACAGCCGTAACCACCGCTAACCGGCGGTGTTTAGGATAGGGAACGTCTATACTACTTGAGACCAACTCAACTTGACAATGTGGCAAATCTTGTCTAGATTCTATGTGTTGGTGTATTTTGCATTCGAAGTTCGCCGGATGCTGTGCGGCCACCCAAATCCCATACGAAGTCGTCAAGCTTCTGCACGGTGGATGCCATGAAATCTTTTTTGAAGCTTTTTTTCCTCGCCTTCCTGGGCTTGGGCTTGCTGGGCTTCGCGTTGAGGCCAGCCTGGGCTCAAGACCAGAGTTCCCCTAGTGACGATCAGCAGTCGGCCAGTTCGTCCACTGCGCCGGACCAGCCGGCAGAAGACAATCCATCGTCCCAGAGTGCTTTGCCTGCCGATGTCACCAATCCTGACTACATCATCGGTTCGGAGGACGTGTTGACGATCGAGGTCTTCAACCTCCCGGAGATGAAGCAGACGGTTCGTGTGGAAAACGACGGGACGATCTCCGTCAGACTGCTTGGGCCGGTCCGGACGGAGGGTTTAACCACTTTGCAACTCAAGCACGAGTTGGAAAAGGATTGGGGAAAGGATTATCTCCAGGATCCTCAGGTCAGTATTTTTGTAAAGACATTCCATTCCCGTCCTGTTTCACTGGTCGGCTCGGTCGAGAAGCCTGGCTTGTATCAACTGCCGGGCGCGCGTAATTTGATCCAGGTGCTCGCTATGGCGGGTGGGCTTATGAAATCATCCACAGCGGGGCCGGGGGCGGGCCGCTATCTGTACATCACCCGCAGTAAAGGATTTGACAACCTGGAGCCGATGGACGGAGTGGAGCTGGTGGCGCCGGACAAGGTAAGGGTTGACATTAAAGGTTTGCTGTACGCCAATGCGCAGGGGCCGAATATACAGGTTAAGCCCCTGGACGTGATCACGGTTCCGCGCGCCGGGGTGGTTTACGTGGTCGGCTCAGGAGTGAAGCTGCCGGGCAAGATCATTCTGGAGGACCAGGACAGCATGACGGTCCTCCAGGCGTTGGCGGTCGCCGAGGGCCTGGCACCGTATGCGGCCAAGTCCCGGGCGATCATCCGGCGGCGGACTTCAAGCGGCGGGTACACGGAGGTTCCCGTTAACGTAGGTAAGATACTGAAGGGTAAGGCTCCGGACCCCTCATTGGCGGATAATGATGTGCTGTTTGTACCGGGTAGCGCTGGAAGAGTCGCAGGACAGCAGGGCCTTTCCACGGCCCTTGGGGTCCTGACCGGTTGGTTGATCTGGAAATAGCCGACAGAGACTTTGCACGGTTTCGAGGAGTGGCATGGACGAGCTTGAAAAGGTTGACGGCAACCGGTACCCCGCCCCGTCTCACAGCGGTCCACCGAGCTTGAGGGACGGTGAGGTGGTGGATGTTTCGCCAGAAGAGATTCCGCATCTTCTCGATTACTGGGCCATTGTTCTCAAGCGGAGGTGGGTGGTCATTGCCTGCGTCGTGGTGGTGTTTTCGACTGTGGCGCTCGGGACACTTAAGGAACAACCGATCTACGAGGGCCAAGTGACGCTGGAGATCGATCCCGAGCCGCCCAGTGTCGTTAACTTCAAGGAAATCGTTAACATCAGTCCGTCGGACATTGCGGCGTACCGCGAAACCCAGTTCAAGATACTCCAAAGTAGGAGTCTGGCGGAGCGCGTGGTTCGAGACCTTCAGCTTTATAAGTTACCTGAGTTTTACAAAGGAAGGGCGCTGCTCGGGCTGGTGACTACCACTCCCCGTCATCTCCCATCCCTTTCCGACCCCAATCCCCCCAACCCCTCGGCCGACTACTTTGTGAATGCCGTCGCTCATTTGCAAAGTTTTGAAGATATCAGCCCGATGCAGAGGAGTAATCTCGTCAAGGTCCACTTCGACTCCTATAGCCCCCAGGTTGCGGCGCGAGTGGCGAATGAGATTGCTGAGGACTACATTCAACAAAACCTTGAGACTAAATGGGATGAAACCGAGGAAGCGTCAAAGTGGCTCGCCACCCGGTTGGTCGGCCTGAAGGCAACGCTGGAGAAGTCCGACGATGCGCTGCAGGCTTACGCCCAAAGCCACTCCATTATCTTCCTCAAGACCGATGAGACACTGACGAGTGCTCGCATGTCCGAGTTGATGGGTGAGTACACGAAGGCTCAAGAGGATCTCTTCCAGAAGGAGGCGCTGTATAATTTTGTCAAAAGCGGCAAGGCTGACGATATTCCTGCGATTAGGAATGACGCGGTGGTCGTGAGTCTGGAAGAGCGCAAGGCCGATATCCAAAGACAGTACGCGATGGTCACCGCCTGGGTGAAACCTGATTATCCTAAGGCCCGTCAGATCCAGAAAGAGATTGATACGCTCGACAAGCAGGAAGATAAGGAAAAGAAGGCGGTGGTCCAAAACATAATCAACAGTTATAAGACGGCACAACATCGTGTGCAATCCCTTTCGCAAGCCGTTGATGACCAGAAGAAGACCATGAACGATGTCAGCCAGAAAATGATTCAGTATACCATTCTGAAGCGTCAGGTTGATTCCAACAACCAGCTTTACGATGGTTTGCTCGAGCGAATGAAGGAAGCGCAGGTGTCCTCCGGTCTCAAATCGAGCAACATCCATGTGGTTGATAACGCCATTGTTCCCAAGGCGCCGGTGAGGCCGCGGGTCTTCCTGAATTTGATGCTTGGGCTAGCCCTAGGAATCGGTCTGGGCGTCGGTCTCGCCTTTTTCCAGGAATACCTGGACAAGACCCTCAAGACCTCCGACGATGTGGAGCATTTGCTACGGTTGCCCTCGCTGGGTCTGCTGCCCCGGTATTCCTTAAACGGCGTAGGGAAAAATGGCGCCAAAGCCGGCGAGGAACAGTTGGTGGCAGTTTCGTCCGATGGACACCTGAATTCGGCCCCGGGGTTGCAGAGTACTCCTGAGTCGGTTGAGGCGTTCCGGTCTCTGCGGACGTCGGTGTTGCTTTCCGCCAGCCCTGTGCCCCGGCTTCTGCTGATTACCAGCGCCCTGCCCAGCGAGGGCAAGACCACGGCCGCCGTCAATCTAGGAGCGGCCCTGGCTAGCCTGGGAAAGAGTGTTGTCCTGGTTGACTGTGACATGCGCCGCCCTGCCGTCCATCGCTCGGCCGGGGTGGAAAACCGACCGGGCTTCGTGCAATGCCTCACGGGTCATGTCGAACTTGCCGAGGCCCTTCTTCCGGTACCCGGAGTGGCTAATTTTTCGGTGATTCCTTGCGGGCCCATCCCCCCGAATCCTGCTGAGGTTCTTTCCTCGCAATTAACTGCTGAATTGCTCCGCAAGCTCCGCGGCCAGTTCGAGTTTGTCCTGGTGGACTCACCTCCCATCCTCAGTGTCGCAGACAGCCGAATTCTTGCAACTCTCACGGACGCTGCCATCCTGATCACCCGCGCCCATTCGACTCCCTACGATGTGGTCCGGCGCGCCCGGTCATTGCTCTACGGAGCTGGGTCGCGCATTTTGGGCGTGGCTCTGAACGCGGTTGATTTCGAACGCACGGGCTACGGCTATGCGAGCGGGCAGTATGGCTTTGGGTATGGGTATGGTCAGAATGGCAATCATGACTCGTCCGATGACGGCGCGGCCCCTCAGTAGGTATGCGAAGGATGACCTTCATTACTGCCCTGCGTTGATCCAAAGACCGCGCCCGGAGTGGCAGACTCTTCCTCTGTTGATTTAGATGAGAATCCTATGGATCTTGCGGTAATTGGGGCCGGATGTGTCGGGCTGACCTCGGCTGCATGTCTTGCTGAAATTGGCCACCAGGTCGTCTGCGCGGATAACAATCTGGAAAAGCTGAAATTGCTCCAAAGTGGGGGGCTGCCTTTTTATGAGCCGCATCTGGGCCCAGTGGTCGAGCGAAACCGGCGAAGCGGGCGCTTGGCGTTCACTTCGACGCCCGAGGCCATCGAGAAGAGTGTTGCTATTTTCATTTGTGTCGGCACTCCACCGTTGGACAATGGCGAGGCTGACCTGACAAGCATTGAAGGTGTGGCTCGCGACATCGCGCAATGCGCTCGGGGCTACAAGCTGGTCGTCGAAAAGAGCACAGTTCCCGTTCAAACCGGGAACCAGCTCCAAAGACAGCTTGGTCTCTACAACCGAGGAGAGTTCCGGTACGATGTCGCATCGAACCCTGAATTTCTGCGGGAGGGCAGCGCTATGGAAGATTTCTTCCATCCGGACCGGATCGTAGTGGGAGTGGAGAACCTAACTTCCGCAAAGCTGCTCGAGGAAATCTACCAACCGATTTTGAAGCAAGATTTTGTTTGCCCGGTTCACGCCTCTTGCCGCACCCCGGATCCGGTTCCTTTCGTGGTGGCCGACATCCCCAGCGCTGAAATCATCAAGCACGCTTCAAATTCCTTTCTCGCAATGAAGATTTCCTTTATCAATCTTATGGCTGACTTGTGCGAGGCCGCTGGAGCCGACATTGACAAGGTAGCGCGTGGTATTGGCTTGGACCGGCGCATTGGTTCATCCTTTCTTCGTCCCGGGGTTGGATTCGGAGGATTTTGTTTTCCGAAAGATCTGCAATCATTCGTGAGAATCGGGGAAATGTTTGGTCTCGACTTCTCGCTTCTCAAGGAAGTCGAAAACATCAATCTCCGCCGCGCGGACCAGTTCGTGGAAAGGGTCAAACAAGAACTCTGGGTGTTGCGTGGAAAGAGGATTGGTATTTGGGGACTGGCATTCAAGCCCCATACCGACGATGTGCGCTTGGCCCCTTCCCTGGCGATTGCCCGGCGTCTGCTTGCTGAAGGCGCCGTGGTGTCCGCTTATGATCCCCACGCGTCGCGTAACGCCCAGGCTGAGCTATCGGGCATTGGATATTGCGGTGATCTCTATGAAGCCGTGGAAGGCGCCGAAGCTCTTTTGATCCTTACCGAATGGGAAGAGTTCGGCCAGGCCGATCTCAAGCGCGTCCACGGCTTGATGGCGCGGCCCTTGATCGCGGATGGCAGGAACGTGTTTTCTCCTGACACCGTGGCGTCACACGGATTTCAATACCTCGGTGTGGGGCGTAGTGTGACCGCTCCCAGTGCAATGACCGTCTGAGACGGATCCAGGTCGATGCGTCCCGATAGTCGAACCGGAGGTTTAAGGTTGCGGATCGTGGTAACCGGCGGCGGTGGCTTTTTGGGCAGTCACCTGTGCGAGAAGTTTCTGGCCCTGCGGTATTCGGTCTTGTGCATCGATAATCTGGCAACCGGCAGCCCGAACAACATCCGGCAGCTTGAACGCCATCCGAATTTTGAATTTCGGCTCCACGATGTCACGAAGCGTATCGATGTTGAGGGCGCGGTTGATGCGGTTGCCCATCTCGCCTCTCCGGCCAGCCCCCCGGACTATCTCCGCCTTCCGATTCAAACCCTGAAGGTGGGATCGCTGGGCACTCACAATGCTCTAGGCCTTGCCAAGGCCAAACAAGCCCGTTTTTTGCTTGCCAGCACCTCGCAGGTTTACGGAGATCCCCTGGTCAATCCCCAGCCGGAGAACTACAGTGGCAACGTCAACCTCACCGGGCCGCGCGGGGTTTACGATGAGGCCAAACGGTTCGCCGAAGCCATGACGCTGGCCTACCATCGCTACCATGGGCTGGATACGCGCATTGCGCGGATATTCAATACTTACGGCCCGCGCATGAGGCCGCATGATGGGCGCGTTGTTTCAAACTTTATTGTTCAGGCGCTCCGTGGTGAGCCGGTGACCGTCTTTGGTGATGGGACCCAGACGCGGAGTCTCTGCTACGTGAGTGATCTGATCGATGGTCTCACAAAACTTTTGCTAGCTGAGCGGAGGACCGGGACGGGAAACAATCCCTGCGATTTGGACGGAATTCATGGTCCGGTGAATCTCGGGAACCCAACGGAAATGGGAGTGCTTGACATTGCTGAAGAGGTTATTCGATGGACGTGCAGTTCCAGCCGCATCGAATACCGGTCCCTGCCCATTGACGATCCCAGAGTCCGGTGTCCCGACGTCACCCGGGCTAAACAGGTCCTGGGATGGTCGCCCAGCGTGAGTTTTGAACATGGCTTGGCTGCTACCGTGGAATACTTCCGAAGAGTTGTTTGAAACCCGGTAGCGGCGGCTGGTCGGTTTCGTACTCGATCGGCGGTGTCACGACTGCCGCCACAGATTCTATCGGGTCTTAGCGCTGCGGACAGCGCCGCATGGGCAACGTAGCACGCTGCCGCTTTCGGTTGCTCCCTTGTCGGAACTGTCCTCAGTATCGCGTCATAACGTAGACATGGGCGAAGCCGGGTACGCGAATCTTGATTATTGGGAAGGGAGATTATGAGCGCTCATCGAAAGCACGGGCTTTTGAAGTTCTGCTGGTGGACGACCTTGGCACTTCCGGTCATTTTCGGGCTCATGATACTGAGTGTGTCTTCTTCGGGCCCCGCTGAACCTCCGCCTCCCACCTCGGTCCCGTTTTATTTTCGGGGCTTTAACGGCGTGAACAACAATTTCGGAGGGGGTTGGGCCAGAACACTCGGCGTAGGCTGGGAGCGGATACCGTTCTCCTGGGGCCAAGTGGAGCCTCAAAAAGGGCATTGGGACTGGTCAACAACCGACAAGATTGCCCAGGCCGCTTTGTCTGGCAATTTCACCGTCCTGCCGGATCTTGGCTATACAGCTCCTTGGGCCAAAAGCGCAACGCTAAACATATTTGCGCCCCCTACCAACGTTGCGGATTGGATGGAATTTGTCAATCAAGTTGTCTCCCGTTACAGCGCAGCTCCGTACAATATTCGTTATTTCCAAGTATGGAATGAGCCTACTCTCCAGGCAAAATTCTGGAGAGGCAATTCCAACATGAGCTTTATAGACCAAGTGTATCTTCCCGCGGCCAAGGTCATCCGTCAGCACCATTGTTACGTGGTTTTTGGTGGGTGGCCGGACGGCAACAGTCTGCAGGAGTTTAGCTCTGAATTGTCACACAATAACGCTTGGCAATGGACGGATATCCTGGACGTCCACTACCTTAACGCGTGGGCTTGGCGATCCCTTTATAATAATTGGATCAAAAACGGGAAATGCAAAGGTGTTTGGCAGACCGAAGTCGGCTTTTCCTCTGCCCCCAATGCTCTTCCCCTTTTGTACCTTCCATCCCTGGCGTTCGCATTGTCGACAGGAGTTAACAACCCGGATGAGTTCAAGCTTTTCTGGTATGCGGGACCGGGCAGCGGCCCGGATGCGAACAACTGCATCATCAGCACCAACCCGCACGGAGGTGCTTTGACTCAGCATGGGGTGCGCCTTAAAGTGCTGAACGAACTTTTGGGGACAGGGCCTTTAAGTTCCTACACTCAATTCTCGGCGCAACCCGGCCTGAGTTATGAATCACTGAATGGCAGCAATTCGGCTTACGGATTTCAAGTGGGAGAAAATCGCAGCGTCGTGGCGTTGATTCTTAATAAAGCACACTTCGCAAGTGTCTCCGTGGTCAATGTCGCGCTTACCCTTTCGCGCCGGCCCACATCCATCAGTATGGTTGCGGTAACGGGGCAGCGGCAAACACCCAAGAGCCAGTTCACCGGAAATCAACTTCGGGTCCAAGTTCCTGTAAAGGCTTTAGGGAGCGACTGCCCGACCTGTGCCAATACCGTCGGCTACATCGAAGCGGATTATTAGGAACCAGTGGCAAGGGACCAGTGGCAAGTGACAAGCGGAATCCGAAGAACAAGGATGGTCACGGGATGGCCATTTTGTGCTTGCAAGTCGACCTGAAATGACCCCAAACCCAGCGGGGAGGTTCGGCATTTTGCAGTTTTCGCCACCCGCCGCCTTCAATGACCGCGAATAGGTGGTGGCCCGGCAGAGGCGGGCGATTGCATGGTGGATATTCTATTTCTCGCGGCCTTAACGGTCGTGCTCATCCAGAACCGCCTCCCCGTCCTGGCAGCGGCGGGGATTGTCGTGTGCGTGGGTCGGGGCCTGGCGGGGTGGCTCGCGGCCAGGGTCAAGTTTAAGCAACTGGAACTCGCCATTCTCCTGTTTCTTGCTTATTGGCTTGCAAATTACTTTTGGTCAACGGCCGACCTGGACAATCTTGTCTCCTATGAGTTTTTGAGGCGGGACGGAGCTCTGTTCGTTACCTACCCGACCTTCTTTTTCCTTCTCCAGTGGCGATTGAGGCGCTCTTATTTCCGGGGGTTCTGGTTGGTATTCCTCAGTGTGCTCAGCATCTTAGCGGTCTTTGCCGCTTTACTCCTCCAGGGTTTCTCATATGCTAACCTCCTCGAGCCGTTGAGCATCGTGGGTAGTGAGGCAGAGTTCATGGGATCCAGGCTCTTCTATGGATGGTACAACGCCCACGATGCGGCCGGAGCTGTTTACACGATGGGCTGCGTCATCCTTTTGGCGCTTCTGGTAGAGGGAAAGCTTGGCCGAGCATTCAGGAACTACCTATGGATCATGTTCTTCTGTTGCCTGGGAGGACTGGCGCTCACATTTTCCCGGAGCGGTTACGTCAGTCTGATGGCGGGAATGTTTGTCCTACTTCCCCTTCGCCACCTCCGAAACACATTTAAGATCGGGCTCGCGGTCATCGTCCCTCTCATCGTGGTCCTCCTGAGCAATTCCGCCGTTCTCAACCGGATCGACACGATCACGGATCCCAATTGGGGGACCAATGCGAGCCGGTTCGTAGTCTGGCGCGACGCGCTTCACGATTTTTCACAGAGCCCGATCATCGGGATCGGACTCGGGCGTTACAACGATCTCGGCAGGTTCTTCAAAGGGGTGCCGGGCCTGGTGTACGTAGCGACCTCAGGAGAAATTGAGAATAACGATTCAACCGCTCATAATTCTTACCTTCATTTTCTTGCCGAGGGTGGAATCGCCGGTCTTTTTGTATCCATGTTCATCTGGTGGTCAGTGTGGAAGGAGCTCTCCTTCTTTGAGCGCAAGTTGCCGCGGTCTCACTTGCATCCGTTCCACAGAGCGGCAAAGGGCGCGCTGGCCGCAACGTTAGTCTATTGCATGTTCGATCACGCGCTGGGAAGCGGCTCAGGAGTTCTCATACTGATGACCCTGGTGGGGATCACATTAGCTGCATCGCGCGCCGAGTGGCTTGTAGTCTCGAAAGCCAGACCCAAGCCACCGGCGCAACCCGCCGCGATTCGAACAAGAATGCCTGTTGGCGCTGTGCAATTTGTGAGAAAGTGACGGCCTTCCGATCCCGGAGAGTAAGGCGTTGCAGGCAGTCTGCCCGAGCCGTCTTCTGGGTGCGCCAGGGTCTCCAACGCCGCGCACTCCGCAAGCATGCTACTTATGAGAATTGCCGATTTTATACAGACAGGACTAGTTCGCGCCGGCACGAAATGCTCACCGCGACTCCTATGGATGCTTGACGGAGCCGTTAACTATTTGTGCGTTGGAAGCTGGACGAGACGGCGCGGCCTGACGGCGCCTCGATTTATCAATGATAGGCAAGGCATCTTTGAGGCTGCAGCAGAAGAGATCGGAGATCAGGAGGTTCTCTATCTTGAGTTCGGAGTTTTCCGTGGAGAGAGCATGAGAATCTGGTCGCGTCTGTTGCGGAATCCGAAGAGCATGTTGCACGGATTTGATAGCTTCGAGGGCCTGCCCGAAGTCTGGGGCCCGTTGTTCGGGCAGGGAGAGTTTTCGGCCAATGGGAGAGTGCCCGAAATCGAGGACCCGCGGGTTGCATTCTTTAAGGGATGGTTCGAGGAGACCTTGTCCCGCTATACCGTTCCTTGCCACGAGAGATTGTTTGTTAACATTGACTGCGACGTCTATTCGTCTACAAGGACAGTGCTCCATTTTCTTCGTCCGCACCTTTCTCCGGGCACGTATCTCTATTTCGACGAGTTCCACCATCGAGAGCACGAACTGAAGGCCTTTGACGAGTTCTTGAATGAAACTAAAATGAAACTCGATATCGTTGCCGCGAATAAGCAACTGTCGCACGTGCTCCTTCGACGTGTGCCATAAGAATTCTCGTGAAGCGAACTCTTGCTTGCGGAGGTTTTGAGGGCGTAAAAAACCGGGTGAAACCATCGGGCGCTAGGGTCATGTCCCTCATCATTCTTGACAGTCATGATCTCGGCTGCTCCCTTACCTGTCCCTGCCACGCCGGGTCACCCCCTTCCGCAAAGGGGGCGGGGGCCAAAATTCAATAGGAAACTCTCCCCGTTGGGGAGCGGGCCTCGGGGAAATGGTTCGTTACGGCGCGGCCAAAGCCCCCGGCCCTGACGGACCGCAAAATCGACTTATCATACTAGTGTTATAGACTTGGCGAGTTGAACAGATCGGCCCATGAAGCTCTTAGTAGCGATCGATCACCACTTTTTCAGAGACCCGACGGGAGGCGTTTTCCTGGGGCCTCCCATGTCGATTTCGGGGTATCAGTTTTGGCAGAGGTATCTCGAGGTTTTTGAGGAAGTCGTGGTTTTAGCCCGTGTCCGTTCATTAAAGAAACCAGCCGAGCCTTCGGCCGTTCGAGCCGGCGGTCCCCGCGTGATTTTTCATGATCTTCCAGATTACTTAGGGCCGTGGGAATACCTGTACCAACTTCGAGCGCTCAAGAAGGAGGTCCGGCGCGCCCTGGAAGAATGCGATGCCTATATCCTGAGGATTCCCGGCGCGGTCGGCCAGCTCGCTTGGCGTGAGCTTCGCCGCCAAGGACGGCCTTATGCGTTGGAAGTCGTGGCCGACCCTTGGGACATTCTCTCTCCCGCCGCCACGCCGTCGATTGTGAGGCCAATCGTCCGGCGTCGATGGTCAAACTGCCTCAGAAGGATGTGCTGGGAAGCTTCCGCAGTTTGTTATGTGACGCGGGAGGCCCTGCAAAGACGCTATCCGCCTGGTCCCGGCGTTTGGACCGCGTGCGCCTCGGATGTTGAACTGCCAACGGGGATCGCCACGCCAGAAATTCTCCGAAACAGACTTCAGAGAATTCGGCAGATCACATCTGGGAATGGCAGTACGAACGCCACTTCCCGGATCGGCTTCGTAGGCGCCCTGGCCCAGATGTATAAAGCTCTCGATGTTCTCCTGAATGCCGTGGCACTGTGCCTTCGTAGCGGACAGACCGTGGAGCTTGCGGTGGCAGGTGACGGCAAGTTCAGACGACCGATGGAAGACCTGGCACGCCGGCTGGGAATCGGATTGCAGGTGAATTTCCTGGGCGCGCTGGAGCCGGGACCGCCGGTATTGGCTTTTCTAGATAGTGTAGACTTGTTTGTGCTTCCCTCACGCCAAGAAGGACTGCCGCGCGCCTTGATAGAAGCCATGTCAAGAGGCTGTCCCTGCATCGCCTCTTGCGTTGGGGGCATTCCCGAGTTACTGGAGCCTGAAGACCTTGTTCCTCCCGGGGATGTGCAATCCCTAGCCGGCAAACTGTCGGAGGTGCTCCGCGATCCCGAGCGGCTCGAACGAATGGCGTTGCAAAATTTGGAAAAGGCCAGAGAATACCTTC
>JBOGKI010000030.1:0-16317 GCA_050745605.1 Terriglobia bacterium
GCGGAAATTGCGGGACACAAAATCATTCGATAATTACCGGCGAGTAAATTGGGTTGGTCGAAGAAAAGTTGCGGAGCACGTAGAGGCGGATAACTGCCTTTTCGGAAGCTGACTACTTGATCCTCACCACCCGCTCCGTCAACTCCCAAGTCTCGGAGATACCGGAAGCCCCGTGCTGGGCGGAATAAACGATCCGGTAACTCCCCGCGACTCGCTGGTGCGCGGTCGTGTCCCAGTCCAGGCGCCCGTCGCCCGTAATGGTGGAAGTCCATCCTTGAAGCGACGGCGGGGGAGCAACACTTGCCGAGATGTTGAAGCGCAGACTCGCGAGCATGTGACGATCCTCAGCCAGGGAAATGGCCTCAACCGTGTAGACGTACTGCGCCTCTCCCGTTCCCAAGGGCTCCGCGACCAGGGCCTTAGCAGTCCAATGGTCTCCAGCGGCCACGGGTTTGGAGGGAAAGATCGGAATCAGGTCAGCGGGGTCTGAGGGAGATTTCTTTGGATGTCCCAAACCGTCAAATTCGATCTTTCCCCCTGCAGGGACCATTTTGGTTTGCGTCTTGACGCCGGCCGTATCCCGCTCTTCAAGGTCGCCTTTACTGGCATAAATCCGAAACTTGCCATCCATTCCAGCGAACCAGATGTCTACGGAGCCACCGTAAGACTGCTGGCGGGGAGCGAAGCTTGAGGGGACTTTCCCCTGGGTTTGGATCGACTCCGTCCCAAACAGGCGAACTTGGAAAACGACGTTTGCCGGGTAATTCGCGTCAATGGTGACGTGGGACGGCAAGCCAAGGCTTTGGGCGGCCGGAGCGGAGGTAACAGCCAGCAACATTCCCAGAACGATCTGGCAAGCAACCAGGTATTTCATGTTGAAGGATCTCCTTGCGGACCTTTCATTTTGCCACACCACGGGGAAAGGGGGTATTCGCATTTCAGACGACTTACCTCCTCACGGGCCGGCCTTTGCAGTATGATAAGAAACTAGCGGAAAGTTCGCGTCCAGGGGCGCGGAAGAGGGACGAATCATGGTAAAAAGCATCCTATTCCTGGAGCCAGGCGAAAAGCGTGGAGAACTTGGGCGTGGAATCAACACCCGTTCTCTGATTATTTTCGGAACTGCAATCATTTTCATCTTTTCATGGCGGTCGTGGGGTTGGCAGGCCCCCACAAACTCCTCCGGCCCGCCAGCCGCGGCGGCGACACAGCCTGTAGCATCCAACTCCACCGCCAAGCCCGCTGCCGGGACGGCTCCTACCATCATCCGCCGCGTCCAGGTGGTGAACGTGCCGGTCACGGTACTCGATAAGCGCGGATTCCCCGTGATTAACCTGACGGAAAAGGATTTCGAAGTTTACGAGAACGGCAAGCGGCAAAGGATCACCTACTTTCGCCAGGAGCCGTTACCGCCGCTGCGCATTGGGCTGCTGCTGGATACCAGCAATAGCATGCGGCCGCAGATGAATTTTGAAAAGGACGCCGCCAGCGACTTCGTTTACCGCATGCTCGAGCAACGGGGCAGCGTTAACAAGATGTTCCTGATGACGTTCGATTCGCAGAGTTCCCTGGTGCAGGATTTCACCAGTGATCCCGACGCGTTTCAGGAGAAGATCCGCACCCTGAAGGCAGGCGGTGGCAAGGCCATTTACGACGCGATCTACAATGCGTGCCGGAACAAGATGCTGAGCGCGGGACAGCCTGAAGATACCCGCCGTATCCTGATCCTGATCAGCGACGGCATCGACGTGCAGAGCCAGCACACCATGGAAGAAGCCGTCTCCATGGCTCATCGCGCTGAAACCGCGATCTATGCGATCCAGAATGCCGCCTACGGCTTCGATAATCCGGGCGACAAATATCTGGCCCGGCTGGCGGAAGAGACGGGCGGGGCCGCGTTCTACCCGTTGCGTGAAGGTGTGGGCACGGATATGCTCACGGGCTATCTTGCTCATGGGAACATCGGGGATACTTCCCAGAACAAGGGGTTGGGCGCCGACACGGGAATCTTTTCGGCGCAGAAGCTCATCCACCTGGCGGATGCGCTCGATTCACTGGGTCGCGACCTGGATGACCAGTACAGCATTGGCTATACACCGACGGACGCGAAGCTGGACGGTACCTATCGCGCCATACACGTGGTAGCGCTGCGCAGGGGTGTGGCGGTGCGGGCCAAAGCGGGTTACTTCGCCTTGGTGCAGCCGTAAGCGATTCCCTCATCAACCGGACGGAGCGCGGTGTTTTCGGGCTGGGCTGACAGGGCGGGCTGTGCCACGTCTGCAATCGCGTTTGCCGTAGAGATCTCCAAAAGCGCGTGGTCTGCGCCACCCCAGAAGAAGCAGCCGGCCGCCAGCAATCAACCTGGTGATTGGTGATTCCTGCTGAACGCTGAGCGCTGACTGCTTGCCGCTGACGACTCATTCGGCAAAGTCACCGCGCCCGAAGCACGCCACGGCAAAGAGGAACCCCGTCTTTCATGGACAGCCCGCTTTCTCTTCTCGAAAATCTACGCAGCAAGCATGTGATTGATTTAAGCCAGGCGCTTGAAGAGCACATGCCCCACTTCCCCACCCATTCGAAATTCTTCCACAATCTCTGGGGATCCTACTGGCATGGCGAGCGGTCCCTGACCTACCAACTCAACATGAACGAGCATACCGGGACGCACGTGGACGCTCCCGCGCATTTCATCAGCGACGCCAAGCCCGAAGCCCACGTCACCATTGACCAGATTCCTCTCACGCGCCTGATGGGGCGGGGAGTGCGGATCGACTGCAGGAAATTCAAGGAGGGGGATCGCGTCTCGCGCGACTTCGTCGCGAAGTGGGAGGCGGAGCACGGAGCGATTCAGGCTGGAGACATTGTACTGTTCAACTTCGATTGGTCGAAACACTGGGGATTGCGTCCGAAAAGCAGGCGCTACGCCGAAGACTGGCCAGGCGTGAGCATGGAGGTCGCGGTTTACCTCATCGAAAAATCAGTCAGTGCGCTGGGAGTTGATACGCTATCTCCCGACGCGCCAGAAGCACTCCGCACCGTTCCCATTCATCCCGTGGTCCTTGAAAAGCAAGTGCTGATTGTGGAGAACCTGTGTAACCTCTCCGAGTTGCCGGACTTTTTCATTTTCATGGCCCTGCCGCTTAAGATTGGGGGCGGCTCCGGCTCACCCATCCGGGCGATTGCCTTCGTTTGATGGGTGCCGAAGGTCTTTTCATCGCCCGGAATGGAGTCGAGCCCCGCTAACCGAACTGCTTAAATACTTCCCTCGTCAAACAGAATCGGTTCCACCGGAATCGTGACGGACTCACCACTGGTGTTGGTCGTGGCGTTCCCACCGGGGTCAGACCGCCTCGGCGGCAACCCCACTAGAGGTTCAACCCCGGGCCAGCCGGGAAGTTGCGGCCCCGTCAAGAAAAGAAATGTAGAGAATTCCGTTCAGGCCGGATTTATTCCGTTGGACTCTCAAAGATTTCCGAATACGGCCCCCTTAGCGGAAATCCAACAGGAGCGGTCCGCTGGGCGTGCCGTCACCGGAGGCCGGAAAGCATCGCATGGACTTCGTGAAAATGCTGGCTCTGGAAGAACAAGAGCACCATCAGGGTAGCATTATATGTGGCATGGATCATCACGCTCGGCACCAGTGATCCCGTCGCCGCACGCGCCAGCGAAAACACCAGCCCCACCACAAAGATCATCAGCACATGATTCCACGCTCCCCAATATTCGGAGACATGGAGCGCCGCGAAGAGCAAGGCCGTTACGACGGTCGCAAAACTCAGGTTGATCCTGGCTTCAAAGACCTCAAAGAACAGGCCGCGGAAAACGAGTTCTTCCATAAACGGCGCGATGAAGATGGCGAAGCCCGCGATGGCGTAATCGGCCGCAGGCGAGGTAAATATTTGTAAGAGCGGGAAATTCTGCTTGTCTGGCAAAATGGATGGTATGAGCTGCACGGCGAAAGCCAGAAAGATGCCGGCCAGCAGAAAAAGGCCGGTGCGGCGTCCACCGGCGCTCCGCCAGCGGATTCCGGCGCGGAACGGAAGCTGGTAATGAAAAACAACGAGGGCATAGATAAAACCAAAGACTAGCACGTAGAAGACAGCCTGAAGGCCCAACAGGAAAAACGGATTGCTCTTCACCGATTGCAGGGAAGCGTGCCAACCGGCCCACGGCTTCAATAAGGAATAGAAAGCCAAGGCGAGAAAGTCCGAGGCGAACAAAGCGAAAGCGGCAAAGACCAGGAACAGAATGAGGTCAAGGAAGCGCCAGGGTTCGGGATGTTTCGGGGGAGGAAGCTCAAACGACGGAAAGGCCGGCGGCGATTCGGGAATGATGGGGTCCTGAGGAGGCATATACGGCATTCGATTGGCAATACCTCGTCATCGGATTTCACCGCAGACTGATGGATCAAGGCGCCAGCGCCGCCGCAATCAGCGGACTCATCAATTCATGGTGTCCGGTGAGGGCGAATCCATGGCTCGCGTTCCTTCCGTTCTTCGCAGCCCCGGCCGGGCGGATGACTACATTCTGCAATGGCCGGTAGTGTTGAATGAAATCCAGATTGACGGTGGTGATCCGGCGCGGCGCGCGATCCAGATTCGCAGCCAGGCTGAAGCACTTCAGGAAAACTTCCGGCAGAATCACCGCTGAGCCCACATTCAAATAAACCCCGCCCCCATCCAGATCGCGAACCAGCGCCGCCAGCAGCAAATAATCCCGATAGCTCGCCTCGCCCAGAGCCCGGGCATCGGTGGCGGGATGGTTGTAGATGATGTCCGCTCCAATCGCTTCATGGACGGTCACCGGCACGCGCCGGGCATAAGCTGCCGCCAGTAGACTGGCGCGCCGGAAGCGCGCGCCTGGAAACCGGCTGAGGAAACGGCCGGCGGCTTCACCCAGGCCCAGTTCGCCACGGACAGCTTCTCCCACCGCTTGGTGAATATATCGTCCTGTCTCCTCCGCCATTCCGAAGCGGCCCTGGCCGAGCCCCGCCGGAACATCCTCCGAAGTGGTCCCGGCCAATGCCACCTCAAAATCATGGATGAGGGCGGCGCCATTCATGGCGAAGGCGGTCGCATATCGGCGCTTCATCAGGTCAATCAAGACCGGCGCCAGCCCGCATTTCACCACATGGCCGCCAAGACCCCAAATGATGGGCTTATTCTTGCGCCGGGCGTTTTCCAGTGCCGCAATGACTGCACGGAAGCTTTCGCCGGCAAGAATCCGAGGTAACGAATCAACCCATTTTCGAACGGAAGGCTTCAAACCGGCGGGCTTGGCAAAGTCCTGCACGGAGACTTTGCTGTGGCGGGATGAGAGTGGGTAGGTGCGGACACGATAGGTTTTGAGCGGACGTATACCGTACACAGTCATTGAGCACTCGGCTCTTCGGCTATCTCCCACCGCTTGGAAAGCAATTTCGATACCCCCGGAGGCAAGCGAATGGGATTGATCTTCGGCACTGCACGATTTACGGTTCGTCCGGAAGCAATAAGAACTGCTTCCACTTCGGCAATATGGTTTTTGTCAGGCACTACAAACGCAGAAAAGAAATTCCAGAAGTTATAGTACGACCTGTTGGATTTAGTCCCGTGTGATCGGATGCGATGGTAGAGTCCCTTTTTGACAGCTTGGCCGATATAGTATGGCTGGTCGTCCCAATAGAGAATGTACACGCCCGGGTGAGCAAGGGCTTTCTTAACCTGCTCCAGCAGACGCTCATCCTTCAGGTAGAGAACCTCACGTGGCCACATTCTGGCGTAATGAGTTACAATTTTGTTCGCAGCTCCATTCTGCCGCACCATGGCTTAACATCTCCTTTGCGTTCCCTTTGCGGCTTAGCGCCTCGGCGTGAGACTTTGCAATCGCGCAACCCGTTGACTACCCTCACGATCCCATCTTTGATTGAGTTCGTGCAAAAGTTGATCAGCAATCCCAGCCGTTTGTCCGCGACCCGAAGTTAAGTAAGCCGCTGCTACGCCTTCAGAGACGAAAGACTTGAAGCAGACCCAGAGGCCGGGAAAGCTACTCAGATCTTGAAATCCCGTCGGCGCCATTCCGCCGGTTTAGCATTCCAGCCAGCGCCTGTCCGGTGAACGATTTTTTGTTTAGAGCCACTTCTTCCGGGCTGCCCAAAGCCACGATTTTCCCTCCGCCCTCGCCACCTTCCGGCCCAAGATCGATGATCCAATCGGCTTGTTTAATCACATCCAGATTATGTTCGATGATGATGACGGTGTTACCCAGGTCTGTCAAGCGGCGCAGTACCTCCAGCAATTGTTTGACATCCGCAAAATGCAGGCCGGTGGTGGGCTCATCCAGGATGTAAACCGTGCGGCCACTCTGCCGCCGGCTGAGCTCGCGCGCCAGCTTGATACGCTGCGCTTCGCCGCCGGAAAGCGTGGTGGCCGCTTGTCCCAGGTGGATATAGCCAAGGCCCACGTCGGCCAGCGTCTGCAACTTCTGCCGGACGGGCGGGATGTTCTCCAGAAGCGGCAGCGCATCGTTCACCGTCATCTCCAGAAGATCGGCGATGGATTTGCCTTTATACTTCACGGCCAGCGTTTCCGAGTTGTAACGGCGCCCGTGGCAAACCTCGCAAGTGACAAAAACATCCGGCAAAAAGTTCATTTCAATGCGCCGCAGGCCATCGCCCTGGCAAGCCTCGCAGCGGCCGCCTTTCACGTTGAAACTGAAACGTCCGGCGCGGTAGCCGCGCTCGCGGGATTCCGGAAGCATGGCAAAGAGCTCGCGGAGGGGTGTGAAGACTCCGGAATAAGTCGCGGGATTGGACCGCGGCGTCCTGCCGATCGGAGCCTGATCGATCACAATCACTTTGTCCACCCGATCGAGCCCCCGAATCGAACGGTGAACGCCCGGTTCATCCAAGGAACGGTAAAGCTTCTTGGCGATGGCGCGGTAAAGAATGTCATTGACCAACGTCGATTTGCCCGACCCCGAAACCCCCGTGACCACAGTGAGCAGGCCCAGCGGGAAACGGACGTCGATGTTCTTGAGATTGTTGGCGCGCGCGCCGAGCACGGTCAGATGCCGGCCATTGGGGTTGCGGCGTTCGAGGGGCAGGGGAATCCGCAGGCGGCCGGAGAGATATTGGCCGGTGAGCGATTCGGCGGCGGCGGCCACGCGCTCCGGCGATCCGCTGGCCACCAGTTGGCCGCCGTGGCGGCCAGCGCCGGGCCCGAGGTCGATCACGTAGTCGGCGCGGCGGATCGTTTCTTCGTCATGCTCCACGACGAGCACGGTGTTGCCCAGGTCGCGCAGACGCTCCAGCGTTTCCAGCAGGCGCTTGTTGTCCCGCGGATGGAGCCCGATGCTCGGCTCATCGAGCACGTAAAGCACGCCGCGCAGCTTGGACCCGATCTGCGTGGCCAGGCGGATCCGCTGGCTCTCGCCGCTGGAGAGTGAAGCAGCAGAACGGTCCAGGCTTAGATAGCCGAGCCCGACGGCGCTGAGGAATTGCATCCTCTCTGCAATCTCGTTGACGATGCGGCGGGCCACTAACTCTTCGCGGGGGGTCAGCCGGATGGATTCGACGAACTTCAGCCCGCCCGTGACCGGCATGGCCGTGAAATCCGCAATCGACCGGCCCCCCACTTTCACCGCCAGACTCTCCTCTCGCAGCCGCCTGCCGCCGCACCGCCGGCAAGGAATGGCGGACATGTATTGCATGAACCACTCGCGGTAACTTTCCGAATTGGTCTCCCCGTACCATTGATCGAGAAGAGGAATAATTCCTGGAAAAACCGAGCTGGACCGCGAATTCACCGGGTTCTTTCCGAACAGGATCAAGTTCTGAAGCTTCTGAGGAAATTGATTGAAGGGGGTTTTCAGATCGAATCCATATTCGCCGGCGGCGCGTATTAAGCCGCGGCGAATGGCAGCGGACCCGGAGCCTGGCCCTAATCCGCCTGTCAACAACGGCCGCGACCAGTCCGTGACCACTTTGGCCGGGTCAAACGAATACTGGCTTCCCAATCCCCGGCAGACTTGGCAAGCGCCGTAGGGGCTATTGAACGAGAAGGATCGCGGTTCCAGCGCCGGGATATTAATGCCGCAATCGACGCACGCCCACTCTTGCGAGTAAAGCCGTTCCTCGCCGTTTACGACGGCCACCTGCACCACGCCTTTGGCAAGTTTCATGGCCGTTTCAATGGAGGCCGCCAGGCGAGTTTCAATCCCGGGCTTGATTAACAACCGGTCCACTACCACTTCCACCGTGTGATTGCGGCGCCGGTCCAGCGCAATTTCCTCGTCCAGTTGCCGCAACTGGCCATCCACGCGCGCCCGCACAAAGCCTTCCTGCGCAAAACGCTCGAAGAGCTTCTTGAATTCTCCTTTCCGGCCGCGCACCACCGGCGCCAGAATCATCACGCGTTCGGCTTCCCCGGAATCGGCCGCCGAACCGCTGCGGGAGAGGTCCATGATGGTGGTAACGATCTGATCCGTGGTCTGGCGGGAGATCGGCCGGCCGCAACGGTGGCAGTGCGGAGCGCCGATTGAGCAGTAGAGCAGACGCAAATAGTCGTAAATCTCGGTGATCGTCCCCACGGTGGAACGCGGGCTGCGGCTGGTGGTCTTCTGCTCGATGGAGATCGAAGGACTTAATCCTTCGATCGAATCCACCTCGGGCCGTTCCATCTGGTCAAGAAACTGCCGCGCATAAGCGGAAAGCGTCTGCACGTAGCGCCGCTGGCCTTCCGCATAAATCACATCAAAGGCCAGACTGGACTTCCCGGAGCCGCTCAGCCCCGTAACCACCGTCAGCGTGTGGCGAGGAATCTCCACGCTGATATTCTTTAAATTGTGCTGCCGCGCGCCACGAATCGTGATCCGGTCGATCATGCTTACTTACCAGTTCCTGGAGATAGTTACACAAATCCCCAAACTGACATCCTAGCGGAAGCAGTAAAAGCCCGTCAAGGCGCTGCCCATCCTGACAGTTTGTTGGAAAATTCGGCCAGCATGCCATTCTGGAGCCCTAGGCGACGAAGAATCTCGCATGCGCCCGCCATAAGTGCGGGTGTCTAAATCGCTCCGGCTTCCCAAACTCATTTTTTTACAAATTTGTTTTCAGCAAGTTATGGGAGTTTGGTGCGCCATTCTTGTTTGTCGTCATTTGTCCTTATTTTTCTATCGGTTAACCCCAAAATTGGAGTTTGGCATGTGAGATTTCCACAGGCTGTTTTTTGATAAGCCATTTCTTTTCAGCAAAAGTCGAGTTTGGCAAAAAAGGAATCCATTATTTCTTCTATTTTTGCTTTTTATTCGCCATCGTTCGAGCTCAGTCAGTTTCGCCGCCGCGCGCGGGCGGGGCGGCCCTTTCGGTCCTTACCTTCCAGCAGCAACTGGGTTTTCCGCTCAAAAGGAAATACCCCTTCTCCAGTGGATTGGTTAGCTGTGAACAGGCGTGCTTGGCGCATTGGCCCGGGAAATGAGCGGTGCCGCAAGGGGTGTTAATAGTTTAGTAAATACGTGGCGGCCTGTCAAGCGAAAAGCGAGACGCTGTACGAAGCGATCATCCTTTTTGCCGAGGCTGATCGCGCCTTTGCTTATGCGATTTCGCTGCCCCAGCCCCCGTATTGCGGAGACAGTCATTCCCGCGCAAGCGGGAATCCAGTGCAAAGTCCATGAGCTGGGCGTGGATTCCCGCTTGCGCGGGAACGACAGCAAAAGCAAGGTGTGCGCCAGCCGCCGAAATGAGCCCTGGCGCGGGTTATCTTTGGTCGGGTTCGAAAGTTGCGAGCATCTTACGGCAAAGGCGGATGATTCGGGCATGGGGAATTTCGCGGTTTGCAGGCAGCATCACCAGTTCCCCCTGGCGGAAGCTGCTGTAATACCATCGTGCCAGCATGCTGAGATGCTCCCAAGAGGGAAGATCGGAGTGTCCCGCGGCGACCCCGGAATCACCTGCGGTCTTGGCCCATGACCCAAGCAGAAGCCGCAACTGCTCATCCAGAGGCACCGGGGTGGAAACCTTCTCGTCCAAGGAGAGCGTGAACGGACCGGAAAGTCTTCCGCCCTCAACCTTGAAAAAAGCAACACTCCGCTCTTCGGCCCCGGGCAGAACCATCACGGCGTTCAGTCGGCTGACCGGACGGGCAAGCTCCCCCTTGCTGCGCTCAACGTCCTGGATCTTTTCCAGCTTGCGATGAATCCGCGCCGCCTGCTCAAATTCCAGACTTTCCGATGCCTGTTGCCGCTCGCCCTCTAAAGCGCGGGCCAGCGATTGGCCTTCGGATTGGAGGAAATCAATCACCCGCGATACTTCCCGTTGGTATTCGTTGTCGGTGCAGCCCTTAAAACACGGTGCAAGGCACATCTGCATCTGCGAATAGATGCAGCCCGGGTGAGAGGGATCGGGGTTGAGGTCAGGAACACATCGCCGAATCTTGAAGAGATCCAGAAATTCCGAGGTGAAACGGTCCGCCTCCCGGCGCGAGGCAAATGGTCCATAGTAATAAGAGCCATCGTTGGAAAGCCTTCGCGTGGGATAGCAACGAGGGAAGCGGTTTCGCAGCTTTACCTTCACCAGCACCGGCAGCCTGAGCCGCAGGCGTTTTCGATACTGGTCCGGATAGAATTCCCGATTCAATCCGTAGAGAAGCCATTGCACCTCAAACGACGACCCCGTGAGTTGAAAGCGAATCTCGTGGGCAAAATCCCGTAAATTCAAGCGCCGTGATGGACTTTGAGAAACGCTCAACAGCCGATGGAACCGGCGGCGAAGATTCTGGGTCCGGCCAATATAGGGCGAGCTATGGCTCTCCGGAAAGATGGCAAAGACTGCTGGCTTCTCAGGAACGTTCTGGAGAAATTCCAGGTCTGCGCCGGCAGGATCGTACGAGATGGAATGCTCGAGTTTGATGGGCTCACCACTTATGCACAGGGACATAAATCCTCGCACATTGCGCTGTAGCGGAGGTCTGTGAGCGCCGCTACAGGTTATGTCCTTCCGTATAGCTCGCGAGGCATGTGCCAAGACCAGGATGAGGCCAAACGGCTTGACCCACGGGAACCGATCGCCGCCCCTATCGAGTCACTTTGGGAGCCTCCACTGCAAGGTAGGGTCAGGTTGAGCCGTTGATTAGCCCGGTTGCTTCGACCCGGGCATCGCAGCGATCACGGAACGCAAGAGGGAGTTGACGGCTTCCGACGACTTGAATATCGCCGCAACATCCGGTTCGAGAACAACGGCCACGACACCTTCCGACATCTTTCTGGCAAAGCGATTCGGCTTGGCTCGGCTGTAGTCGAACCGATACTCCTTTTGCATCGTGTCACGCAGGGCCTGGTGTTTCTTAGGGGCGGACGTTTTCTTCATAATCTTTACGTGCGGCGCAATTGGCCTCGGCCCTTTTTGGCTCCCACTCAAACTCCAGACGCATTCCCCATAAATCATACCATGACCGTTGCGCGGCTCCGCCAGTTAGGCGGGTAGCCACGGCGAGCGGTTTTTCTCGCCGTGGGATTTTTCTCCGTAGCCCTCCACGCCTATGATAAATCCGAACTGCCACAGTCACTCCGCCCCCAATGCTGCGAGCCGTTCGACCCACTCGCGAAAATGGGGGCATTCATCGCGCATCCTGTCGATGCCCACTCGCTCTGCGGCCAGCGTGCCGTCTAATACCTTCCGGTATGGCGGATGGCATTGAAGCACCCGTTTCGAAGGCGCGGAGTTGGGATTGTCGTTGATATCCTCAGGCGTAGGAAACGCGTCGCGGATTGTCACGAAGTCGTGTGCAATATCTGGCTGGCCGATGCCGGCCGCAAGGGCATTCGGATCGCTGAACAGCAACGCTTCAAACTCGTGCAATTGGAGGTACGGAAGAAACCGGCTCCGAGGCTGGAGACCGTCGTCCACGCTCGCGGCAATGTCTTCCAACGTGGCACGCTCAATGTGACTCACTTTTTGTGTATTCGAAAGGTTGGGCGGCAGCGGCGTGCCTGGGAAGCCTTGCCCCAGGCCGTAAAAGTCGAGCATCGTGGAGCAGTATGCCGCGTGGTCCTGCTTAAGCTGCGTGATGACATCCTTCTTGACTCGCGCGTAGTTGGTGTTTCCGCCCTTGTGGCCGGGAGGTCCAACGATGATGGGAATCAGGTATTTCCCTGACGGCCACAACTCCGGCGCGAGCACGTCGTTGACGAATGACTCCTCTGTTGGGCCCTCGACCACCACATAGATTCGGGTCATGACGATGTGAGAGCGGATCAGGGATTGGCCGCGCCTGGATCACTGCCGCTTCCGGCCGGGACTGGCGCAACTTCGTTCTTCGGTCTGCCGCCCAGGACGTTCTTCTGCCATAGCTCGCCGAGCGAGTAGTCTTTCAGCCACTCCGAGAGTTCCTCCGACTTCAACCTTCGAAACGTGGATTCTCCCTGTTCACGCTCGACGACGATCACGTCTTCTGGGTCGAACTCGTTCAGCAGGGCCGCGGACTGGGTGGAGACGATGATTTGTCCAGATGGGCGAGCCGCCACCTGTTTGAAAAGTCCGGCCAGCAGGCTCAGGGCGTAGGGGTGCAGCCCGAGCTCCGGCTCGTCAAACAGAAGCGTAGAGGGTGTGTTTGGCTGCGATAGGGCAGTTGCCAGGCAGATGAAGCGCAGGGTCCCGTCGGAAAGCTGGCTGGCGAGGAATGGATAATCCGAATCCTTCTGCAACCATTCCAACTGAATCATGTGTTCGTTTCCGGGAATGGGCCTGAGCTTAAAGTCATCGAAGAAGGGTGCGGCGAGCTTGACCACGTCCCGGATTCTCGAATAGCTGCTTCGATAAGCCTGCCTTATGCGGTACAGGTAGGCTGCCAAGTTACTTGCGTCAGATCGGAGATATTCGTTGTCATTAATTTGCCCGATCCGTCGAACTGTTGCCGTGGGGCTTGTGTCCAAGAAGTGGTACTCGAGTAGGTCCAAAAGGGCCATGTATATTGCCGCTGGCAATTTCCAGTTCAGACCGGGGACGGCTAAGCCATCGCCTTCCCCCAAGCGAACGAGCGCCGCCTCGGTGTGACCCGAGCCGAGCGACACAGGCGCGACCGACTTGGCAGCGCTTGATGCGGGCTCGTCGGCTGGCAGCAAGCTCTCGCCGTCAAAGACCAGTCCGCCGTCGGCAGTAGGCACTAGCGCAAACTCGTAAGCAGACCCACTGTCAAAATGCATCTCAACCCCGAGCCTGCTGGTGGTCTTGGAGCCCAGATAGAGGAGGCGGTCGGCCCCCCCAGCTTGTCTAACAGCAACTTGGAGCCTTCCGACGGCGAGATTCCCCAACAGGGAAAAAAAATCGACAAAGTTACTCTTCCCGGCTCCGTTGGGGCCGATTAGGACATTCATTGCACGAAGGTCAAAGTCCTCCAGCTTCCTTATGGACTTGAAACCTTCGATCGTGAGCCTTCTGAGCGTCTGACTCATGCGCTGGGTCCGCCAAACGTGGGACGGATCGCCTCCGGACGGTAGCCACGGCGAGCGGCTTTCTCGCCGTGGGATTTTTCCGGCGAATGAAGGACCCACGACGAAGTGAAAGGCGAGTTCGTCGTGGCTACCAGTTCAAAAGAATACCACCGGAACCGTCTAAAACCGATTGTACTGCACCGGTGGCGAGTTCTCGTACTCGCATAAAAGGGTTCGTTCGCTGCCCATTCAAGCTTGCGCAATTCTTCTCACGAATTATGAAACCGCCAGGCTGCCTGCTTGATGGCCTTGCGGTAATCATCCGATTGCATCTCCACCACTTTGCACATCTCGTAGAGGCGCGAGCGCAGGGTGACGCCATACTGGTTGAGGGTTTTCGCGGTGTCGGGCACGGAGTCGCCGGATGGAGTTGCGATCTGCAGGCGGGTTGAAGCGTCGCCGAAGCCGAGCGTCGTGGTAATGAGCGTGACCTTCTTCTGATTGTAACGCGAGTTGATGAGGTGCTGGACGGTCTCCTTGACCCAATCACTGGGGTTCAGCGCCGCCAATTCATCGAGTAGCAGCACCTCTACGTCCAGCACCGGCTGTAGCACGCGAAGTTCGGACGTCTGGGAAACCGGGTTATAGCTATCCTGAATTTCCTTGAGCAGATCGCGAAAGTCGTAGAACATGCATTCCACGCCCTTGCGCAGCATCAACTCTCGAATCGCGGCAACCGCTAAGTGGGTTTTCCCCACTCCCGTGGGTCCAATGAAGAGCAGGCCGTAATCTGTGGGGTACTCGTCAACGAGCTGAGCGGCTTTGGACTTGGCGTTGGCGAGAGAAACGTTGGCCTGACCGCTGGCGGGGTCTTTGCGAATGTCATAGTTCTCAAACGCGCAGTGCTCATAGCGGCGAGGAATGCGCGCTCGCGCCAGGAGCTGATCGGAATGCTGCTCGAGCTTGCATTCGCAGCGCACCACGCTCCTCACCCCGTCCGTCTCCACCGGCCTCCAGCCCGTGCCCTCGCATTTCTCACAAACCACGGTCGGCATGGGCTACCTTGATTCTCCTCGCGCCTTGGCTCGCGCCGTCGTTGAAGTACCCTGGCGGACGCGAATCAACTGCGGCGGCTTCATGCGCACCAGCGCCGTGCTCGCTCCGGCGCCGAAGCCTTCCACCCGGGAGACAAGTTCGCTCTGCACCAGCGTCATGAACTGCTGCATCTGCTTCTCCATCTCCGCCAGCCGCTGCCGCATGTTCAGGATAATTTCCACCCCGGCCAGATTCACGCCCAGTTCGCGCGTGAGGCTCAAAATGGTTTGGAGCCGGTCCATATCCTCCTGCGTGTAGAGGCGCGTGTTGCCCTGGCTGCGCGACGGCGCCAACAGACCCTCACGCTCGTACAGCCGAAGGGTTTGGGGATGCAGGTTGTAGATCTCCGCCACGGCACTGATGGTATAGCCGGCCTTGCTTCGAGTTTTTCTTCCGCGCCGTGCCATAATCCTCGCTTCGCCCGTAGCGGCGCTCGGCGCCTGCCCCGCCCTCGCTCTTGCAGGGGGAAGCGCTGGTGCCACTGGACGGGCCCATGGCGGCGGTCACAGACCGCCGCTACAGAAAGACACTTTGATCACTTGCCCGCCGAACGTAATAAATCGCGCCGGGGATCCTCCGGATTCAACCGCGCCAACTCGCGCAGAATCTCCCGCGACCGCTCATCTCCCGCCTTCGGCACCACCACCTGAACTTCCACGAACTGGTCGCCGCGCATATTCCCGCGCAGCGAGGGAGCACCTTTCTCGCGCAACCGCAATTTCTGTCCGCTCTGCGTGCCGGGCGGAATCTTGATGGTGCTGGGGCCGTCGAGCGTCGGAACTTCGATTTTCGCCCCCAGAGCGGCCTCGGTCACAGTCACGGGAACCTTGACGTAAATATTATCGCCCTTGCGCTCAAAGAACGGATGCGGTTCGACTTCAGTGACGATGTAAAGGTCTCCTTGCGGGCCGCCGTTCCTGCCGGCGTTGCCTTTTCCCGGCACTCGCACGCGGGAGCCGGTATCGACGCCCGGCGGAATCCGCACCTCAAACGTTTCCGGCTTGCGTAGCACGCCTTCACCGTGGCAGGTGGGGCACAGCGGATGCTGCTTCCCCGTGCCGCCGCATTGCGGACAAGGTCCGGAGAATTTCATTGCTCCCACTTGGCGGCTGGCTTTTCCGGTACCCTTACACACCGTGCAAGTGACGGCGGGACCACTCCCCACGCCTGTACCGTGGCATGTTGGGCATGTTTCACTGCGCGACAAGGTCAGGCGAAGCTGAGTGCCGCGAATGGCATCCCAGAATCCCAGGTGAAGATGGTGCTCGAGATCGCCGCCCCGCAGAGTTTCCTTTTCTTCGCGCTCGGCGCCTCGCGAGAAGATTTGCGAGAAAATATCGCGGAACGAGGATCCGAAACCGCCCTGTTTCTCCTGCTCCGCCGCATCGTAACCCGAGAAGTCGAAGCCGGAGAAGTCAAAACCGGGCCCATTGGCGCCTCGGGCCGCCCCGGGGGGCGCGCCGCCGGTTCCGCCAGGTGGGATGTTATCCGCATAAAATCCGTACTGGTCATAAACCTTGCGCTTCTTTTCATCACTCAGGACTTCATAGGCTTCAGTGATCTCCTTGAATTTTTCCTCGGCCGCCTTCTTGTTGCCGGGATTCAAGTCGGGATGATGCTTGCGAGCGAGGTGCCGATAAGCCTTGCGAATGTCATCGGCCTTGGCCTTGCGGTCAACGCCGAGAGCGGCGTAATAGTCCTTCTGTGCAGTAGCAGCCATGAGATTTGTAAGCCGATCAGATTCCGCCAGGGGATCGTTTTGGAAACGGCCTCGCCTGGGGCAGCGGCAGAGTTTCCTATTTTTGGAAACTCTGCCAC
>JBOGKI010000031.1:0-15933 GCA_050745605.1 Terriglobia bacterium
TCACAGACCGCCGCTACAGAAGCCAGGCTGCAACAGTACCGGATGGCGCGGTTGATTTACAGCGCGCGATATGACATGGTTCAATTTAACATTGTGCCGGGCCCCTCACGCTGTGCGCGGCGGCGCGAGGCTGGCATCCTTCCGATTCATCCCATCATGCGTGGAGCGACCGTGGCCTACAAAGACTTGCGAGACTTCATCAAGCGTCTGGAGCGGGAAAGGGAATTGAAAGAGATCCACGTGCCGGTGGATGTTGACCTGGAAATAACGGAGATCACGGACCGGATTTCAAAGCGCGGCGGTGCAGCCCTGCTGTTTGAAAAGCCGCGCTCGGCGAAAGACGGCGTGAGCTATCCGATGCCGGTGCTCATCAATGCTCTCGGCTCCAAACGCCGAATGGAGCTGGCGCTGGAGGTTGAGTCGCTGGAGGACGTGGCGGGACGGATCGAAGCGTTGTTGGAAATGAAGCCGCCCGAGGGCTTCTTCGACAAGATCAAGATGCTGCCGCGCCTGGCGGAGGTCGGCTCGTTTGTGCCGAAGGCGGTGAAAAGCGGGCCGGTGAAAGAAGTGATCGAGCGCGACGATTTTTCGCTGGCGCGGTTACCCATCATCAAGTGCTGGCCGCAGGACGCCGGCCGCTTCATCACGTTTCCCATGGTGGTGACGCGGAGCCCCAAGACCGGCCGGCGTAACGTGGGCTGCTATCGCATGCAGGTGTTTGACGACCGCACCACGGCCATGCACTGGCAGATTCACAAGGGCGGGGCGGAACATTTCCGCTGGCTGGACCGGCAGGGCAAAGGCCGCCGCCTGGAAGTTGCCGCCGCCATCGGCGCCGATCCCGCCACCATGCTTTCCGCCATTTTGCCCCTGCCCGAGGACCTGGATGAATTCCTGTTCGCCGGGTTCCTGCGCCGCGAGCCCGTGGAACTGGTTCACTGCGAAACCGTGGACCTGGAGGTGCCGGCGAACGCCGAGATCGTGCTGGAAGGCTTTGTCGATCTGGATGACATTCGCACCGAAGGGCCGTTCGGCGACCATACCGGCTACTATTCGCTGGAGGACCGCTTTCCGGCATTTCACATTACGTGCATCACGCGCCGCAAGGAGCCAATCTACGCCACAACGATCGTGGGTCCGCCGCCCATGGAAGACTATTGGATGGGCTACGCGGTGGAGCGCATCTTCCTGCCACTGATGAAAAAGCAAATGCCGGAAGTGGTGGATATGCATCTGCCGGCGGAAGGTATTTTTCACAATCTGATGATCGTGGCGATGCGCAAGAGCTATCCCGGCCATGCGCGCAAAGTGATGAATGGTATCTGGGGATTGCCGGGCGCCATGTTCACCAAATGCATCGTGGTGGTGGATCATGATGTAAACGTTCACAACCTGCGCGAGGTGGCGTGGAAAGCGTTAAACCACATTGATCCCGAGCGGGATATCCAATTCATGCTGGGGCCTGTGGATCAGCTCGATCACGCTGCGCGACTCTCTAACTTCGGCTCGAAGATGGGCGTCGATGCAACCCGCAAGCTGCCGTCGGAGGGATTCACGCGCCCCTGGCCGGATGAGATTGTGATGGACCCGGAGGCGAAGAAGCGCGTGGACGAAATGTGGAAGAGTTTGAAGTTGGATTAGCCGATCGTTGCAGCGCTCAGCACTCCGCGGCTTTGTTCTCCGTGCCCTCGGTGGTGACAGGCGCTTAGGTGTCGCGCATCATTAACTTGAACATCTCCCAGGGTGGCGCATCCATCGGTTTTTATGTATGCGCCTCGGCGCTGGCGGGACGGTTACAACCACGGCGCATCCATACGAAGCAATGTATGCGCCACCCATGAAGTGATTGGGTTTGCCATCTCTTACCTAAACCTGCTCAGGTTATTCGTGCGCATTCGCTTACCACAGGGATCGCTGAGAACACGGAGCCAAGGTTTCGAGGGGCGTGAGCTTTTTTCGAAGAACAGCCCACGACGAGAGAAACGCTCGCCGTGGCCGCCACTTCGGAAGCTGTTTCAGGCGGTCGCAAAAAAAATAGGCGGCCTTTCGGCCGCCTAGGGTGGTCGCTGGTTGCGACAAGACGAATCAGTCAGATTGAGTGGAACTCTGGGCCGCCGGGAACACCAACTTCTGGTTCCAGCCGTTCAAGTCAATCGCGGTAACCTCCCGTACATTGTTATGCGGCGCGGAATAGTAGACGGCAGTCTGGTCGGCCTTTTTCTGTTCGCTGACCAGCTTCACGGGCGTTTGGCCCACGAGTTTGCGGCCCTGATAAAAGGCAGCTTCCGGGGTTTTGCTATTGTCATTCACGGTAATTTTGTAATTGCCCGGTTTGAGCATTAAATGATTCCCAATTTTGCCTGCGTACATCAGGCTGATGCTGGTCGATTTCGCAAAGCTCATGCCGGCGGCGAAAATGATGGCGATGGCAACGGCCAAGACCGATGTGACCACAGTTTTATTCATAAACTTACGAACCTCCTTCTTTCTTCTATCTTCCACACTCAATTAGACGTGAGATGAAGCGGGGAAGTTGTACCGATGCGCCGCGAGGAACGATTTTCGGCGCAGCGAACAGGCAGCGCAGGGCCCAGGGTTTGGCCCGGCGCCTCTTCGATGTTCCTCAAGCGGGGCATCCACGGCGGGCGCCGGCACGGGACGGAAACAACCGCCGGGCTGGAAAGGCGAGCCCGGCGCTACAACTCGGCCTTAGCCAGCGCCCACTCGCTCACGTTTCCTGTCAGAAGGAAGGAATCTTCAATCGACTGGATTGATGCCTGCCGCAGCCGCCACGCACTGGTGAGCCGCGCTGCTCCTTCTCCCGCCACCGCTGACTTGCTCTCAGCCGATCCGAGGATGATCGGGGAAAGGAACCAGAACACGCGATCCACGTGCCCGCTGTCGAAGAAACTTCCCAGCACTTCGCTCCCGCCCTCGACCAGCACGCTGATGATTCCCTCACGGGCCAGACGTTGAAGAAGTTTGCCAAGCGGAACTTCAGACCCGGGAAACCGCCAGACTTGCGCGCCGGCTTTGGTCAATCGAAATTCACGAACCCGGTCGGCTGCCTCCGTGCAAGCCACAACACAACGTCCTGATTGGACCACTTGTGAACGCACGGGCGTGCGCAGGTGGGAATCGAGGACCACACGCTGGGGTTCCGCGGCGCCGGCGAGGCGCGGGCCAAGATGCGGATCGTCCGCCAGCACGGTCTTGATGCCGGCGAGCACCGCCTGGTGAGTGGCGCGCAGCTTGCGCGCTTCGGCTCGCGCCGCTTCACCCGTGATCCACTTGGATTCACCGCTGCGGGTAGCGATTTTTCCATCCAGGCTGGCTGCGGTCTTTACCGTGACGAAGGGCAGTCGCGTCTTACAATACTTCAAATAAACTTCATTGAGAGCCGAAGCCTCCGCCTGGCACATGCCGGAGCGAACCCTCACTCCCCGCCGCTGGAGAATGCGCCCGCCCGAGCCGGAGACGTGGGGGTTCGGGTCGGGGATGGCATAAATCACTTCACGGATTCCGGCGTCGAGGATGGCCTGGGTGCAGGGAGGGGTTCTTCCGTAATGCGAGCAGGGTTCAAGCGTGACGTAAAGCGTGGCGCCGCGGGCGCGCGGGCCGGCCCGGGCGAGAGCCTCAATCTCCGCGTGGTTGGTGCCGGGGCCGCGGTGCCAGCCCTGGCCTATCACCTCGCCACCGCGAACCATGACGCATCCAACCCACGGATTGGGATACGGTGGGCGCTCCGCCCGCGCTGCCAGTTCCAGGGCCTGGCGCATGAAGCGTTCACCGGTTTCGCGGGGCGGCTTGGCCATGCGGTCTATTGGATTTTGCTCAGCAGGTGGCCGAGTTTGTCCTTCTTCACTTTGAGGTAGTGCCGGTTATTGAGGTGCGGCGTGGTTTCAAGGGGGACGCGCTTTAGAATTCTGAGCCCATATCGCTCAATGCCGGAGATTTTCTTGGGGTTATTGGTCAAGAGGTGCATCTTGCGGACTCCGAGATCCGCCAGAATCTGCGCGCCCACTGAGTAATCCCGCATGTCGGCGGGGAGGCCCAGCTTCTCATTGGCTTCGACCGTATCGAGACCCTTGTCCTGAAGCGCATAGGCGCGAATCTTGTTGGTGAGGCCGATGCCACGCCCCTCCTGGCTCAGATAGAGAAGCACGCCCTCGCCTTTTTCGGAGATGTGGCGCATGGCGGATTGGAGCTGCTCGCGGCAGTCGCAGCGGATGGAGTGGAGCGTATCACCGGTAAGACACTGGGAGTGGACGCGGACCAGCACCGGGCGGTCCGGCGAGACTTTTCCCATCACCAGCGCCATGTGCTCGCGATTCTGCGAAGGGACGCCGTAAACGTGCGCGGTGAAGCGGCCGAATTCAGTGGGCAATTGGGCGGTGGCCACGCGCTCCACCAGCTTCTCCGTTTTCTTGCGGTACTCGATCAGCGCTTCGATGGTTACCACGCGAAGATGATGACGCCGGGCCATCGTCAAGAGGTAATGTTCATTCGCCGCCTTGCCGGAATCATCCAGCACCTCGCACATCACGCCGACCGGCGGCAGACCCGCCAACCGGGCGAGATCGACGGCGGCTTCGGTGTGGCCGGCGCGGGCCAGCACCCCGCCCGCCCGCGCCCGCACTGGAAAGACGTGGCCGGGACGCGCCAGGTCATAAGAGGCAGCGCCTGGATCGCCCAGCACGCGGACGGTGGCGGAACGGTCCGCCGCAGAAATGCCGGTGGTCACGCCCTTGCGCGCGTCCACGGAAACCGTGAAATTGCAGCCAAAGGGTTGGGTGTTTTCTTCTTCCGGAACCATGGAGGTGAGTCCGAGCTTCACCGCCCGCTCGCGGGGCAGAGCCACGCAGATCAAGCCGCCCGCGTGCCGGATCATGAAGTTGATGTCACGCGCGGTCGCCTTGGACGCGGCCATCACCACGTCCGCTTCGTTCTCGCGGTCGTGACTATCCCGCACGATCACCATGCGGCCGGCGCGGATGTCCCGCACCGCCGCCTCCACTTCATCCCGTTCCGCCATGGAATCCTTCAGCTTTTTATTTGCGCCAGGGCCCGCAGCGTTTCAATCGCGGCGCGCGCCGCCTCGTATCCCTTATTGGCGCGATTGTTGCCGGCGCGGCGCAGAGCGTCCCGCCGCGTGTAAGTGGCGAGCACCTCAAAGATGATCGGCACATTGAAGCGCAGAGAAACGTCCATCACGCCGCGCGCGCATTGGTTGGCCACCAGATCGAAGTGATAAGTGTCACCCCGGATCACCGCACCCAGCGCGATCATCGCATCGTAACGCTTGAGGGCGGCCAGCCGTTGCGCCGTCACCGGAATCTCGAGACAACCCGGCACACGGAAGCAATCAACCTGAGCCGCCGTCAGGCCGCCTTCGTGCAGCCCTTCCAGGCATTTCTGCTCCAGGCGGTTGGTGATCTCGCCGTTGTATTCGGCGCGGATGATGGCAACCCGCCCCCGGACGCGCTTTCCCGATGAGTTAACCGCCGGTGACTTTCGTCTCATTTCGCAAGAAGCTTCTCGACGTATTTAGCCAGAATGTCCACTTCCAGGTTCACGCGGTCGCCAGGCCGCTTGCCGCCCAGCGTGGTCCGGCGCAAAGTGTAATCCAAAAGAGAGACCGTGAAACGTCCCGGCTTTGACTTGACCACCGTCAGGCTGATGCCATCCACCGCAATCGATCCTTTGGCGACGAGGTACTTGGAAAGCCGCCGGGGAACTTCGAACTGGTAAATGCTGGCCTCGCCCTCTTTGCTGATTTTATGAATCCGTCCGGTGGCGTCCACGTGCCCTTGCACCAGGTGCCCACCCATGCGGCTGTTGAGGCGCAGGCTGCGCTCCAGATTGACGGCGCTGCCGGGTTGGAGCTTGCCGAGCGTCGAGCGCCGCAAGGTTTCGGGCATATAAGTCACCTCAAAGGCCCGGCCATTGGCGGCCTGAATGGTGGAGCAGACACCCTCCACGGAGACGCTCTCGCCGACCTGGAATTTCCAGCCACGCGGAGGCTCAATCGTGAAAATCTGCTGACCGTTCCGGTGTTCGATTTTCAGGATCGTGCTGGTGGTTTCAACAATGCCGCTGAACAAGGCTCCGAACCTTCGCTCCTCTTGAATTCAGTCAATTAGATGTCATGGGGCCTGAGGGCGATACAAGCTTACCACAGGGAGCGGCCGGCCCGGATGGCGGGGTGGCCGCGCTGCTAGGAGAGCGGAGCGGCACTAGGCGTCGGGGTCGCGGTGATCGCGGATGTCTTCCAGATGCTTCTTCAACCGCGCCTTGATTTCTTCGCGCTTGCCGCTCGCCATCGTCCGGCAAAGTTCATCCAGGGCGAAGTGCACAATGTCGTGATGGTGGAGCTCCTCGGGCGCCAGCTCGTCGCTGAAATCGAGCCAGATGCCATGCAGCAGATCGACCTCCTTCGGAGTCAAGTGGGGCGAATGAGGACCAAGGTAGGAGATATGGGCCTGGCCGGTGGGTGAACAGATTTCAAGAGTCAACTGCGGCTTGGGATTGGGCAGCCGCTCCCAGGCCTGGCCCGCCAGCCGGGCCTCTTCAGGGGCGGCCATCTTCGGAGACAATCCCAGCACGACAGTCGTGGATTCCAAGGATTGCGCGGCGCGAAGCACTCCATCCCAAACATCGGTGGCGGGCACGACCGCAAGATGGATCGTTTTACCGTTGCGTTCCGCCAGGTTCAGAGCCCGAGTGAAGAGTTCTTGTTCCTTGAAGGTGAACAGTTGATCCGCGACCAGGTCGTGTTCGCCGGATCCTCCGCGCGAGAGCACGCGGGTGTGCAGAACGGCCACATCCTGCTTGACAGGATTCATGCGCTTCAGAACCGCGGCAAGGTTGTAAAGCGTGTTGTAATCGCGCACCGGCACCAAGATGTTTCCGGGGCGGACTCCGAGCGTCCGGGCCGTCAGGGTTTCTCCGGCCTCAAGGTTGAACTGGTCAAGGGCGGTTTCAGCGCCTCCCACATGCCGCGAGTATTTCTCCGACAGGGTGAAAATCAAGTAAAAGACAACGGTGAAGGCCACGCCCGAAATCGTGGCAATTTCCTTGGTGAAGAGGTTGATCACCGCCACGGCAAATAGAGTGGCGGTGATGAGAGCCAGCCCGATGGGCAATTCCAGGCGCTTAAACTTTAAATTGAGAGCCACCCTGAACTCCCGCGGTCCGGGACGGGTGTAGCGAAGCACCAGGACGGCCAGGCCCTTCATGGCGAAGCTCCAAATCACGCCAAAGGCATAAGCTTCGCCTAGGACAATCACATTCCCCCGGCTGAGCAGGATGGTGAGGATCTGAAGTCCCGCCACCAGGTTGATGATGCGGTGCGATGTTCCATAGCGGCGGTGCGGCCGGCGGAACCAGTCGGCCAGGACGCCATCTTCCGAGACGCGGTTCAAAACGCCGTTCGAACCCACGATGGCGGTGTTGACGGCGCCCGAGAGAATCATAATGCCCACCACGACCACGAAGGCGTGAAAGGCCAAACGGAACATGAAGGGACCCGCCACGTGCATGGCCAGGCCGCCGATGAGGTTGTCTTTATAAAGAAGCCGCGTGTGCTGATTGGGGATGATCATGAAGGCAAAGAAAGAAACCAGCGACGTGAAAAGCATGCTGTAAATGAAAACGATGAATGCCGTTTTCTTGAGGTTGGGAAGCTTGGGATGCTGAATTTCGCGGTAGACCTGGGCCAGGGTTTCGAGCCCGCTCATCGCCAGGACGGAGTGGCCAAATGCCACCAGAATGCCGATCACCCCAATCAGTTCGGGGATGCGGCTGGAGAGCAGCCAGCCTTCCGCCTCGGGCGAAAAATGCAGATTCCGGGGAGTTGGCCAGGGAGGGAGATGTCCGCCTCTGACCCAGAGGGTGTAACCACACCACCCGATCATGATCACCACCATCACGGTGGTGAACTCCATGATGCGGTACGCCTTTTCACTGGATTCTTCGATGCCTTTGACGTTCTCCCACCAGAAGTACAGCGTCACCAGAATGGCGAACAGGGCTGAGGTGGAATTGGTGGGCAGCTTGGCCTGAAAATGCGAGTAGTGCAAGATCTCATTCAGAAACCCTACCAGATATTGCCCGGCCGAGACGCCACTGATGGGACCCGTGAGGATGTAATCAAACATCAAGGCGGAGACGGAAAACTTGGCGAGCGTGCCGCCCATGGCTTCCTTCACCACGCGGTACACGCCGCCCCGCACGAACATGCTGCAGCTCTCCACATACATCTGGCACACGGCGTATGCGAAGAGCATGACGGCGAGAATAAACCAGGGCGCCGAAGCCCCCACGGCCTGTTCCGCGATTCCGCCCGCGTAAAAGGCCGATGAGGCGAGGTCATTCAAGACGACGGCCGCCGCCCGCCAAAACGAAATGAACGTCAACATGGCGGTCGTCGCCACCAGGACGCGGGGCAGGGCAGGCCGGATTTTTTCGCCTTGAGGTGGTTTTGCCATAGGCGCTCTAGGGGCCCGGAAGGGCGGAGCGCATTAGTCTAAATGAAGAAATGGACACTTTCTGGAGACGTTCTTCAAACAGTCAAAAGCATTCTCGCACAGAACTCGCAAGAAGGAAAGAGGGAGAGCATCCCCACGGCATATCGAATCGATTTGGGCCTTCGAGCCATGCCGCGATGATGACAAATCAAAGATGCCGGGACCCGGCTCATGGGGCGCTGGCCGCGCTTCGGATGCTGCCATCGTAGTGTCCCTGAAATAGACGGACCATTTCGCAGTGTCGGGTCATTTCCGAGACACTACGCCATCGATGATTCTGAGTGACAAGGCCTGGCTCGAGTCGGGAGTGTGAATCCACAGGACGCGTGAGTTTGCGTCGTAAGCCCAACCCCTTTGATATTTGGAGAGGGAATCCACGGAAGGCTCCAGCGGAAGGGCCTGGTTGTCAACGGTGGCTCCGGCGGGGCGGCACGCCACGCCGTGCACCTTGACTTGCAAGGTGCGTGGCCCGGGCGTGTAAGAACCCTGCCGGGCCGAAAAGTTGATTTGAACTCCGTTCGCTTGCGAGGAAACGGCGATGTGCCGGCGCATGAACACACCCTGTTGGTATTTGAAACTGGTCCCATCATCTTCGTAGTAGTCCCGGCCGGACTTGCCGTCTGGATAGATTTCAAAGGTGATGGGATTGATGGGTTCCTGGTCCACGTATTGAACAACCTGTTGAGTTGGAATGATGGCGCCGCCTCGAACAAAGAGCGGGATGCGGTCGAGCGGGGCGTCTGCGATAATGTGCGCAGGCCCCTGGTAGGAACGGTCTGACCAGAAATCAAACCAGGTCCCGGCGGGCAGGTAGACGGGCCACGTCCATTCTCCGTCCTTTACCACCGGCGCCACCAGAAGGTCGTCACCAAAGAGGAACTCGTTTTCCTGGGAGACGGCTTCGGGATCATTGGGATAATCGAGCAGCAGGGCTCGCATCACGGGAAGTCCGGTCTGGGAAGACTGGTAAAAAGCATTGTAGAGATAGGGAAGGAGCCGGTACCGCAAATCGATGGAGTCGCGGTTGATCTCCTCGCGGCGATTGCCGTAGGACCAGGGATCCTGTTGGCGCGTGCCGATTGACGTATGGGTGCGGCAATAGGGATAGAAGACTGCGGCTTCGAGCCACCGGGTGTAGAGATCAGGGCTGGGGCTGAGAGCGAAGCCGCCAATATCCGCGCCCGCCAGGTCCAGGCCGGAGAGTCCCATCGTCATCAACTCGCGCAGGCTGATGCGCAGATGTTCCCACGTGCTCGAATTATCTCCGGTCCAGACGGCGGCGTATCTCTGGCCCCCAGCATAGGTGTCGCGGGTGATCACAAGGGGGCGCATGTTGGGCCGCGCCTTCAACATGCCGTCGCGGGTTCCTTCGGACATGAGCATGCCATAGACGTTGTGAATCTTGGCGTGTGAGCTGTGCAGACCGTGATCGTAGAAGGTGGCATCGAGGGGCATGGTTTTCGACGGCACCTCGAAAACGGAAGGCTCGTTCATGTCATTCCAGAAGCCCGCGACGCCGTCCTTAATCAAACCCTGGTAGAGAGAGCCCCACCAGGTCCTCACTCGAGACGAAGTGAAGTCCGGAAAGGCGCTGTCCCCAGGCCAGACCTTGCCGATGAAAACGCTGCCATCCGGCATCTTCACGAAGTCGTTGCCGGCAAGTCCCTGCTGATAGACCCGGTACTTGGAATCTACCTTCACGCCGGGATCGATGATGGTCACGATGTGGAAGCCTTCCTTACCAAGATCGGAGATCATCTGGGCGGGGTGCGGAAAACGGTTAAGATCCCAGGTGAAGATTCGATAGCCATCCATGTAATCGATGTCCAGGAAGATGGCATCGCAGGGAATATGGCGGAGCCGGAAATTGTCAGCAATCCAGCGGACTTTCTTTTCGGGATAGTAGCTGTAGCGGCTCTGATGATATCCGATGGCCCAGCGCGGCGGCAGCGGGGTTCGCCCCACCAACTCCGTGAACCGGCTTAGAACCGTTTTTGGATCGGGACCGGAGAAGAAGTAGTAGTTGATCTCGCCCCCCGCCGCGCCAAACGAGTAGTCATCGGGCGACGCCGCGCCCAGGTCGAACGAGGAGCGGTAAGTATTGTCAAAAAAGATGCCGTACGCCTTGCCTTGCCGGAGTCCCATGAAAAAAGGGACCGTCTCGTAGAGTGGATCGGTGGTCGCGCCCCAACCGTAAGCATCAGTGTTCCACATGACGTAGGAATGTCCGCGCTTATCGAGAGGACCGGCCTTTTCGCCCAGTCCAAAATAATGCTCGTCCGGTGGCATCCACTTCCAGCAGCGGACGCGATTTCCATCCCACGCCATCCCTTGGTCATCGGTGTCTTTGGAAATCAGCCGCCCGGCACGATCGTAAAACGCGATACGGAACGGGTTGGTGTGAATGCGGGCTTCCAGGAGCGAACTGCGCAGGATCAACTCATCGGGCGCAGTCGTCCGGTCCACGGGGACCTCGGGCCAGTGCGTCTTTATGACAGCCCAGGAGTAGTCCGGCGCGAATTCCGAACTGTGCGCCATCCGCACCCGGACCAGGTCTGGCGCCAGGAAGTTGACGGACACCACGCCCTGAGCGCCCCGGAATATGTAGTGATTGTCTTTGCCTTCAACGGTGACCTTGCCGATGGAGCGCCATTCCGCAGCAGCGGGAATAGCGGCCAACGCGATGAAAAGCGCCAGCAGGGATATCTTCGCAAGACCTTGTGGTTTTTTCATTTCTTGCCCCCGGCTGCAGTTTTGTGGACATCTAACCCACGGTGAGATTCAATTCAGCGCCTGCGCACGGTCATTTTGGACACCGCACCTGAGCGTATTCGAACCGTGACGGAGCCTCGATTCTATTTCAAAACTCATCAGGAGCAAACCGGGAATCTACGGGTTTATAATGAAGTCAACAAAAGAGATGCCGGGAATGACTGATCTTGCAAAGGTTGCTGGGTTTGTTCGACGTGGCGCCTCGCGGGCGTTGACGCTGAGCGTGATCCTCATGGGAGCTAGCGCCTGGCTTGCCGCGCAACAAGCGGCGGCTCCCAAAACCGAGTTTGGCGGCAACTTGCTTGCCCAGGCTTTAGACCACATGCACAATCTCGAGTATGACACTGCCCAGCAGGAGCTTCGGACCTGGCTCCAGACCCGTCCCAACGATCTTCCCGGACTGAACTATCTGGCGACTAATATTCTGCACCGCGAACTCTTCAAACTTGGGCTCCTTCAGCTTGATCTGTACGGCGAGGGCGGTTCCATCTTTCGCGGCAAGCCCGCGAAGACCGATCCTGAATTTGATAAGCAGTTTTTGGAGGCTATCAACAATGCCATTCACACGGCGAATGTACGGCTGAAGCGAAATGCCAAGGATGACGACGCGCTCTATTGGGCAGGAGCGGCGGATACCACCCTGGCGACGTATGAGTTTACGGTGAAGCGCGCCTACTTTTCCGCGCTGCGCGACGGGAATGCTGCCCGCTCGTTCCATGCACGGCTCTACCATCTGGACCCTTCCTACACGGACTGCCTGTTGGTCCTCGGCCTGCACGATTACATCGTGGGCAGCCTTCCTTTTTACATCAAAGTTCTGGCGGCGCTTGCCGGACATCGCGGCAATCGGGTTAAGGGATTGCAGGAGATCGAGAAAGTGAGCCAGCACGGCCATTGGGCAGAAGACGACGCGACGTTGGTACTAGCGGTGCTTTACAACCGGGAGAAGAAATATCCGGAAATGCTTGCCACGTTGCGGAAACTGGCTCAGGAAAACCCAAGGAACTATCTGCTGCCTCTGGAGCTTGCCCGCGCTTACGAAAGAGAAGAGGACTGGCAGGGTGCGGCCAAGACCTACGGGGCCCTGATCGGCAAATACCAAAATGGCCAGCCCAACTTCAATTTGATCCCGGTCGCTCAGGTTCTGTACGAGGATGGCCGTGTGCTCGCCCGCTTCGGCGATCCGGGACAGTCTTTGATGCGATATGAGCAGGCCGGCAGCCTGCCTGGCAAGGACATTTATATTTACCGGGCAGATCTGGCCGCTGCCAACATCTACGCCAGCCGCCGGGACATCCAGAAGGCGAGAGTAAAGTACCAGATCGTTGCCGAAGCCGTTCCGAACTCCGAGGAGGGACGCGCCGCGCGCCGCGCTTTGAAGACCATCCAGGACGGCCCAAAGGGATAGATCGCCAGCGGGGCAAGCGATGCTCCTGCCAGGAGGCCAAACATCATTCGCATTCCACTACCGCCCCAATGTTCGATTTTGAATCTTTCGTAACTTATAGTTCGCCAAGACGTTACGCGATGAAATAGGCGTGATCGACTTGAGATTTTCTGGCCCCCCGTGGCATTCCCCCGCCTCACTCAGAAGGATAGCGTTAATGTACACCGGACCTTTTTGTTTTGCCCAAGTGATGGACTTGTTACCCTTGCGCGAATTTCGCAAAGGTGTCGATCGCCATCAGGGCGACTACAAGATGCAGAGCTTTTCCTGCTTCGACCAGTTTCCATGGTTGGCTTTCGCTCAACTCACTTATCTCGAAAGCCTGGGCGAACGTCGGAGAACGCGGTAAAGACCCAAATCTGGATCGGAGTGTCGGTTTACACGCGCGTGGCCATCCTGAAAAAGCGGCTCGCACTGGGGCTCAAGCTCTACCAACTCCTGCAGTTTTGAGTGTCGCGGCATTCGAGAAAACCCCGGCGCTTTCCGGCGTAGACGACGAGGCTCACCAGTACGATTTGCAGTATCCAACTGAATCTATTAGACTTATTAACAAACAACAGTATTAGTCCATAAAGAGTTATTGACAACTAAACATACAGAGCGTATTATTATGCTATCCCTCGTAACGCCATACTCCTCATGGACACGGGTGGCTATTTAAGGTTGTGCAGGATCATGGCGGGTTTGTTCCTCATGCGGAGGCCACTACCTGCCGCCTCGCCCGTAACGTGGAGCAGAAGCTTCACGAATCATGCCGAGGGCTGCGGTTGTAAGTCGCCGCCTCGGCGCTCACAATCCGGCGACAGAATCCGAGTTGCGCCACTTTAGGGCCATAAGGTGAATAGTTCACGGGAAACAACCATCCGATCTCTCGAAGCCAAGATCATCCTCGGTTACGGGCTTTGCATCAGCCTTCTCCTGCTCCTGGGGCTCCTGCGGTACCGGACCAGCCTAAGGCTCGCTGCGGACGACCAATGGGTGGAGCACTCTGAGAAGGTTCTCAACTTTCTGCATAGGCTCGACGCCAACTACACCCGGGAGGAGACCGCACACGCCGCCTATTTGTTAGCCAGCACGCGGCCGAACCTTCAGTCCTGGCGGTTGGCTCAAGCTGAAACCGATCTCTCTCTGCAGCAGGTGCGCGAATTAACGGTGGACAACCTGACGCAGCAACAGCAGATTGATGCGCTGACCCGGTTGCTCAAAGACCATCGAGCGCAACGAAACCCGGAAAGTTCGGCGAGCCAGGAATCGGGCCGTCTGCCGGCAGACTGGAGCGCCCGGTTGGCGTTTGATCGTGTCGCGCAAAAGGAAATTCAGAGCCAGATCCTTCAGTTGTTCAACGAAGAACGGTATCTTCTGATGAGCAGGCATCGCGCCGCCTCCAACGCCGTGCGCCGGACCGCGGTTCTCGTTGCCGGCGGCTCCATCCTGATCTTGGGACTACTCATCTCCGTCATTTTCCTGTCTCACCGTGATTTCTCAGGCCGCCGCCTGGCTGAAGCCGGCCTCCAACATGAAAGGGACTTGCTTCGAGCCTTGATGGATAACGTTCCGGATATGATCTATTTCAAGGACGCGCGGGGCCGATTCACCAGGATTAATGGCGGCCAAGCCCGCAAACTGGGTTTGCAGTCGCCCGGCGAGGCGGTCGGCAAGACCCAAACGCACTTCCTGGACTCCGAACAGGCGACTTCCATCGAAGCCAAAGAGGAGCATGTCCTTCGGTCCGGAGAACCACTCCTGGCGCATGTGGAGCCCATCCGCTTCGCCGACGGCCAAACCAGATGGGTGTCCGCCACCAAGGTTCCCATCCGGGACTCCGCTGGAGCAGTAACCGGGCTGGTTTCAATTGCACGAGACATTACAGGCCTGAAGCAAGCCGAGGAAGCTCTGGAAAAGTCAAAAGCGGAGTTGGAGCGGCGCGTGGAGGACCGAACCGCCTTACTGTCGCAGTCGAATGAGATGCTGCAGGGCGAGATTGAGGAGCGGCGAACAGCAGAAGAGGCATTGCGCGAGTCGGAGGAGAAATACCGACTGCTTTTTGAGTCAAATCCTAATCCCATGTGGGTCTATGATCTCGAAACTCTGAAGCTCCTGGCGGTGAATGATTCGGCGTGCCAGCAATACGGATACTCCAAAGACGAATTCATGAGCCTGACGATCACTGATATCCGGCCGGAGGAGGACCGGGAAGCTGTCCGCCTGGCGGCGGCACAAGCCAGTAGTCTCGAGGCCAGGGTCAGTGGCTGGAGACACTTGAAGAAAGACGGCAGCGTGATCGACGTGGAAGTTTTCAGCCGGGCTGTTACTTTCAATGGAAGACGGTCGCGGCTGGTGCTGGCCCAGGACGTAACGGCGCGGAACCGGGCCAAAGCTGAAGTCAACCTGTTAAACCAGACGCTTGAGCAAAGAGTTGCGGAAAGAACCGTGCAATTGGAGGCTGCGAACAAAGATCTCGAAGCCTTCAGTTATTCAGTGTCACATGATCTCCGCGCGCCCCTGCGCCAGGTGGCTGGCTTTTCCAGGATTCTCCTGGAGGATTGTGCCGAGCAGATCGACGAAAAGGCCCAGCACTACTTCAAGCGGGTCATCGACGCGACGGACCGGATGTCCATGCTCATCGACCACCTTTTGAGACTCTCCCGGGTCAGCCGCCAGGACCTGGCGAGACGACCCGCGGACCTGAACGCCGTGCTGCGCGCCTCGCTGGATGACGTCCGCGATAGCAGCGACGGACGCAAGATTGAATGGGAAATCGGCAGTTTGCCGGTCATAACTTGTGACCCCGATCTGGTGAGGCAGGTCTTCACCAACCTTCTCTCTAACGCCCTGAAGTTCACGCGGATGCGCGAGCCGGCGGTGATTCGGGTCGATCAGGCCACGGAGAAAGACCGGACGGTCATTTTCGTGAAGGACAATGGCGCCGGGTTTGACATGAAATACGCGGCCCGTCTGTTCGCGGCCTTCCAAAGGCTGCACCCGGTGGAGGAATTTGAGGGGACCGGAGTGGGCTTGGCGACCGTCGATCGGATTATCCGGAGGCACGGGGGTGAAATTTGGGCGGAATCCCAGCCCGGCAAGGGCGCTATTTTTTATTTCACATTGGGCCCGGCTGTCGCCGAGAAACAGGCGCAAGCCTGAAGAGCCTGTTTAACAACTGCCTCTGTAGCGGCGGTCTATGAC
>JBOGKI010000032.1:0-15933 GCA_050745605.1 Terriglobia bacterium
ATCCGCGAGAGATCGTAGCTCCATGCGGCACGGCGAATGATCTGGGCTGCGCCGGCATCAGCTTTCCCTGCGTTCTGAAGCCCCTGGCGCTTTCCGCCAGCCGTGGCGTGATCCGCGCCAACGGGCCCGAGGAGTTCGTTGCCGCTTTCGAGCGGATTCGCCACTTGCTCAGCGCGCCGGACATTCAAGTGATGCGCGAGGGCACGAGCCGGTTCATCCAGGTCGAGACTTATCTGGACGGCACGGAGATTGCCGTCGAAGCCATCGTGGAGCGTGGCCAGTTGCGCCTGCTCGCCGTCTTCGATAAACCGGACCCGCTGGCCGGTCCCTTCTTTGAGGAAACCATTTACCTCACGCCTTCGCGCTTGCCGGCCACGGCCGAAAGTTCCGTCGCCCGAACGCTCGATCAAGCGGTGCATGCCCTCGGGCTTTTCCACGGCCCTGTCCATGCGGAGTTCCGGATCAATGCGGCAGGCGTCTGGGTGCTCGAGGTCGCTGCCCGCTCCATCGGCGGCCTCTGTTCGCGTGCCCTGCGGTTTCATTACCCTGGGCTTGACAGAGAGTTGAGCTTGGAGGAGGTATTGATCCGACTTGCCATGGGCCTCGACCTCGACGGCCTCCGCCGCGAAGAGCAAGCATCCGGCGTGATGATGATTCCGGTTCCCGGTGAGGGAATCCTGGAGGGCGTTGACGGTCTCGAGGAAGCGCTGAACGTGACCGGCATCGAGGGTATAGTGATAACGGCCAAACCGGGTGAGCGGCTCGTTCCCCTGCCCGAGGGATCAAGTTATCCCGGATTCATCTTCGCGCGAGCGAATTCACCAAATCGAGCGGAGGCGGCACTACGCAAATCACACCAGAAACTGAGATTTAGGCTGGCGCCGGTGTTGCCGGTCATGGGGAGGCCGTAACCGAACTCCAGCTTGGGGACACCGGGGCCAGATCTCGGGCCGGTCGCCGGTCTGATGGAACCTGGACCTCTACGCTTTCTTCTTCGGAGGCACATAACCAGGGGGAAGAGCTGCACCCTCTCCAAAAAAGAAGTGCTCCATTTGCTTCGCGATGATTTCCTGAGCCTCGCGAGTTGCCGGACTTAAGCGGTACTCATTAATGATCATCTTCAGGTGCTCGAGCCAGAGGTCCCAGGCTTGCTGCGAGACGTTATCGTAGATTTTCTGCCCGAGGTCGCCACCCCAGGGCGGCTCGTCCAGTCCAGGTAACACTTTGCCGAACTTCACGCATTTCACCATGTGCTCTTCTGCCATAAGTCTCCTCAATCTAACCCGTCGTACTCTGGATCTGTCCTAAAGTCAGCTCGCACCCGGATGATTTCTTCTTCGCGCCAGGGCGCAGCACGCCGGAACGCTCGGGGTGGCGTACCGGTAGCTTCGGAAACGAATTATAGCGGAAAGAGGCCAGACTTTCATCGAACCCCAACTTGCGCCGTTCCGCTCCACGGGAGTTTGTGAAGATCGAAGGCTCGCATCCGTAGATATTCAAGGCGTAGAAATCGGCCTTCATCATCCAGCCACGAGTCATCAATCGATCTCATCCGCATCTTCCATCTCACTTCATAATTCTCACCGAATCGTGAAGCTTCGTCTATTCTACATATGGGTTCCAGCGAGCTCTGGGCGCCCCTCCGCCAGATTCGATTTGGCCCACCGAAGCTGGCAGGGGCGGCATGTTGTTGTGTCGCATTGCGGGGTTCGGGTTCGAGAGGAGATATTCGTCAGAGTGCGAGCACGATTGACGGCCTTCATCGTGATCTTTCAAGCGATTCTGTTCGCGGGGCACTGGTTCCTCTATGAGACCTTGATCCGGTTTTTGAGTCCGGTCGATCCGTTCTGGACCTTGAAGCTACAGGTGGCCCTGGCGTTGCTTTCGGTCACTTTTGTTCCGGCGTCGCTGCTGGCTTTCCGGTACTCGCATCTTCTGGTGCGCGTATTTTACACGATTTCCGCCGTCTGGCTGGGAATCCTGAGTTTCTGCTTCTTTGCTGCATGCTCGTGCTGGATTCTCTACTCCTTCACCAGGCTCTTTGGGATTCCGGTGGACCGGCGCGCTCTCGCGGTCGTCCTCTTTGGCTTTGCTATTCTCGCAAGCTCGTACGGCATCATCAACGCTTCTCGCGTCCGAGTGAAACGCATTACGGTCAAATTGCCTAACTTGCCGGAGTCCTGGAGGAGGCGCATCGCGGCACTGGTAACCGACACGCACCTCGGCCACGTGAGGAACAGCGGATTCCTACGGCTCATCGTCACGGTACTTTCTCGACTGCAACCCGACGTGGTCTTTATCAGCGGCGACCTTTATGACGGTACGGCGGTGGACTTAAACCCGCTTACCGAACTATGGGCACGGTTTTCGGCTCCACTTGGGACATTTTTTGTAACCGGAAACCATGAGGAGTTTTCCAGCGATACGAAGTACATCCGCTCCATCGAGCAGTCGCGGGTCCGCGTCTTGAACAACGAGATGGTGACCCTGGATGGCATGCAGATCGTGGGTGTACGTCACCATGACTCGGTCGATGCCCTTCGCCTGAAGTCGATCTTGCAAGCGGCCGGCCTGGATCGTGGCCGGGCGAGTATCCTGCTCACTCATGGGCCATACCATTTGCCAATTGTGGAGCAGGAAGGTATTTCGCTGCAGCTTTGCGGTCATACCCATGGCGGACAGTTCTTTCCATTCACCTGGATCACTTCACGCGTTTACCGCAAATTCGTCTATGGACTGAACCGCGTGGGTAAGCTCCTGGTTTACACGTCCAGCGGCGCAGGCACGTGGGGTCCACCCATGCGCGTGGGCACAAAACCCGAGATCGTTTTGATTCAGTTTGAATGACCTGCGTATTTTTCGGTTTGGCGGGGAGCACTGTTTCCCCTCTTGCGTACTCTGACAGGCGAGTGATACCTTTGCCTGGCTCATCCGGACCGGAGGACGGAAAAGCCCGGAGGAATCCGCATGATCCCATCAAGGAACAACCTATGAACCGACGGGATATCTTCAAAGTGGCAGGTCTGACGGTTGCTGCGAATCTGATGCCGGGCGCGCTGCCCCATGCCGCCTATGGACACGCCATGCAGGGCCGCACCCGCCCGCAGACCAGCAAGCCCAAGAAAGTGATTATCGCGGGCGGCGGCATCGGCGGGCTCTGCTGCGCCTACGAGTTGATGATGCGGGGTCATAGGGTGACGTTGCTGGAAGCGGCGGGACGCACGGGTGGACACGTGAAAACCATTCACGACCCTCTGGCGGATGGCCTGTATGCCGACGTGGGCGCGGAGCATTTTACCAAGCCCGGCTACGACCTCTATTGGGGCTACGTTCGTGAGTTCAATCTGACTGCACTCTACTATCCCCATCGCGAACACATCATCCGGTTCATCGATGGGAAAATGTATGGCGAAGAGGATCTGGCCAATCCCAGAGTCCTCGCCGGTTTCGGGTTCAATCAGCGTGAGATTGATTACCTGCGCCGCCATCCGTGGTGGGACCTGGCGTCGCTTTATTTCGCTGCCTACGTCGATCACTTCCACGACGAATACCAGCCCTTTGCCGCAGGGCTCAATGATCTGGACAATGTCAGCTTCACGCAATTATTGAAGCGCGATGGAGCTTCCGCCGCGGCGATCCGGTTCATTGGGAGTGACGGCTCCGCGCTGCACGTCATCTGGCATGCGGCGATTCTGAAAATCCGCGGAGTTCCACTTGCGCCCCCCGTGGTTTACCGGCTGAAGGGTGGAAACCAGGAACTACCGAATACCTTCGCGGCGAAGCTGGGGGAACGGGTTCATCTGGGAGCGCCGGTCACGGCGATCGAGCGCGGCGATCACAGCGTCCGCGTGCACTACCGCGAATTCGGGCATGAAAAGACGATGGAGGGGGATTATGTGGTGTGTTGCATGAACGCTTATGTGTTGCGCCGGATTCCGGTGACTCCGGCATGGCCGCCATCCAAGCGCTTCGCCATTAACACCGTGGCCTACGACATGTACTCGCGCGTTGTCCTCCAATGCCGAACTCCCTTCTGGGAAGCCGACAAGGTGAGCGCGAACTGGCAAGGGGCTGATCCCAATCTGAGCGAGATGTGGCGTATGGCGGAAGAAGTGAAAACACCCCGCGCGCTGCTGGTGGCGACGGCGGTGAACAGCGCCACGGCGGCGGATTCCGTTGAGGCGTTTCACCGTTGGTATCCGGGCAAGGCCCGAGGCATCGAGCAAGCAGTGATCCAGACCTGGGCGAAGGAACCCTACGCCATGGCCTGTGAAACGGTCACCTATCGCGTCGGTGCCTTGCGCAAGATGTGGCCTGCCATCATGGAGCCCACGGGACGGGTCTACTTTGCCGGAGCCTATACGGATAATCTGAACTGGGGCCAGGAAGCGGCGACGCGCTCTGCAAACCGCGTGGCGCAGCAGATTGACCAGGCGTGAGCCGAAGGCTTACTTCACGCGCTCCGGCCCGCCGATTTGGGCTGGCTCGAACTTCGCGTCGTGAACGGTTGTCCTCGTTCAGTGGCAGTCTCTCCTGCTGGAACGGCAATTGCGGCCCGCGGCGGTTTTTTTCAATTCGGCGTGGGCTCTCCATTTCCCCGACAAAAGCCCACGGCGAGAAGAGCGGTCGCCGTGGCTACCATTACCAGGATTGCCCACCTATTTCAGAGACATCACACTGCTGAATTCCCTCCCTATTTATTGGGTTCAGCGTAGCGGCGGTTGTTCTTCAGGTCGAAGGCGGTTCGCGGGAATCCCGTAACCGTGACCGTGAAGTCCCGGTGGGCCGGAATTCCATCAATTCCCATGACCGAAAGTTGAACGTTGAACGTGCCGGCCAGGGTGTACGTGTGCTTGACGGGGTTTCCTGTCGTCCCCGTACCGTCACCGAAGACCCAGTGATAGGAAAGCGCGGGAACCTCACTACCGTGAGCATCCGCGGAGAACTCGACGGAATCGCCGGCGCGGGTGCTGGCAGGAACATGGGCCGATACGGATGGAGCCGCGGCAGGGATGGAACTATCAACCAGTTTGATCAGCCGCACGGAACGGGTTGGAATTTCCAGATGCAGCGTGGCGCCATCGAGGGACACCGGCGCGTCCCCGTTCAGGACGTCATAAGCGTGGAAGGCATGCCCAGCGGCAAGGGGCAGGCTTTGTAGCGTGAAGTCGTGCGAGCGGGCAAGGTCCGTCCAATTGAACACCGCCAGCATGGATTGATGGTTATCCTCCTTGAGGAAGAAGACGCTGGGTTGTTCGTCTTCGGGATGGAACGTCATCAGGTCCAGAGGCAACGCGGCGACGCCCAACCGGTTCATATTGATCAATTCTTGATTCTTGACGAGGGCCAGGCGGTCTTTCTCGGACCCGAGAGTGGGCAAGTCGTCGCCTTCCTCGTACATCCCGCCGGCTACGTCAGCCAGAACAATCTGCACCTGTGCCTCGTTCAAGGTCAGTCCTTTTTTCGCCTGATGCCATCTTTGCTGTGGCTCGACTTGCTCGGCGACCGAGAAAGCATCCGGATCGCTACGGTAGAAATTGCGGTTCATGTAAAAACGGGCGGCGATGTTGGGCGCGGCGTCCTTGCTGGCATTAAAGTCGTGGCCGGTATCCACCGACACGCGCCCCTCATCCACCAGCCCCACCGGATTCAGCATGGGGCTGCCGTCCTTATCCAGCAGGACATCGTTGCCCACCGTTTCACGAATGATTTTCAGCCCGATGCGCTGCGCCTGAAGCGCCGTGGTGTTGGGCGCGTAGTGGAAGCCCTCGACCGCCGAGGAGTCCATGAAATCGAGTTTGAAATAGCGCGCTCCCCAGTCATTAGCCAGCACGTGATAGGTCTGACGCAAGTAAGCCTGTGCGCCGGGGTTCGTAGTGTCCAGGACGTAGAGGCGATCCGCCGTTCGTTGGACGTGGCCGATGGCAATGGGCTGACCCTGAGCATCATGCACCAGCCAATCCTTGTGATGCTGATAGACCCAGGCTCGTTCAGAAACCTCGAAGGGGGCGGTCCAAAGACCAAAAACCAGACCCCGATTCGCGATCTTGTGGGACACGCCCCACAGGCCATCCGGAAATTGCGTGGCGTTGACAGTGGTATATTCGCCCCGGGCGTATTCGTAGCCCTCGTCAATCTGGTAGAAATCATATCCCAGGGGCTTCAGGTGTTGGGCCAGCCACGCCGCATTGGTCAAAACATCGCCGGCGTCAATGCCGCCATAGAAGGCCGTCCAGCTCCACCATCCCATCGGAGCCGTTGCGGCAATTCGTGCATGGTGCAGGAGCCGGACAGCTTCTCCATAAGCTTCGAGCTCGTTCAGATTATCAAGCCCGGAAGCGAACAGCACGCGCTCAGAGGAGAGCATTCCGCCGGGAGCGACCGGCAGGCTGAGCTCAACTCGCTGGCCGGAAGAAATCTCATCGCGCTGCAGCACGGCTTCCGTCGTGCCGGTCGAATCCACTGTGAATGAATCGATGGCGGCGCCTTGCGATGAATCGCGCCTTACCTTCAGGTGGGAAACGGTGAGAAAACGGTTTGACGTCAGAGCAGCCAGCAACAGGCTTTGCCTGGTCTTCAGGTTGTAAATGAGCGTATCCTTCACGCCAAAGTACACGCCATGCGGCGCCTGATCGAGACCCCCGATGTGAATGGTGGGATCCTCGCTGAAGCTTTCGGCAAGCACCCGGTCACTCCGCTCGCTGGCGCCAAGATCAACGCGCGGCTGGCCGATGGCATCAACCACGCGAATGGAGTTGACCGTGACTTGGTTTCCCGTGGTGTTGTGGACTTGAACGGAGAGGTCTCCGTAAGGATGGTTGTCATAAAGGCGAAGTTGGCAAATGAGATCAGGCTTCTCACTCAGGCCGCTGTAGGTAATGGTCAAGCGGTTGCCGGAGCCCAGATCATCCTTGAAAGTGGATTGCGCTGCTTGACGCCCGGGGTAACTCGTGGACAAGAGCCACTGATGTTGGACCTCCACGCCCACGCGCGAGACCAGAACGGTGCGGTTCGATTGCTGCGTGGAGATCTCGTAAGCGCCGTCGGTCGAGCGCACCGTGACACTCAACGCTCGATTCCGGATCGTCGCGGCAGTCTGCCCCAGCGTGGGCATGGTCGCGGCAATACCCAGCCAAACCAGTAACACCAGTTTCGATCTCGTCATCAGGCGGCCTCGGCTGGCTTGGAGGCACGTCTGGCCGATTCGCAAGAATTTCCCTTCATTCTCGCAACCATACCTTTCCAGCGCCTTCCTTCAACGCCTTCGAGGCGCGTCATCACCCCACGGGAAGTTCTACCAGTAGAACTTCAGGCCAAACTGAATTTCCCGCTGGTCGTTCTGCAAGTCACGCGTGGAGGAGATTCTCCCAAAAAGGTTGGGCGAAGTGTAATCCAACGCTCCGGGCGCGGCGCTCACGCCGTTGCCGCTGAACCCCGGAGCCGCAAAATTGGGGGTGTTCGTCAGATTGAAGAACTCCGCGCGGAATTCCAAACGGGTGTTCTCGGTGGTTTGGAATTGCTTGAACAAGGAAAAATCAAGGCGATGGAATCCGGGCCCAAGGAGTTGGCTCGGCGCCCCGCCCAAGGGTGCGTAATTCGACTGGCCGATCGTGGTGACCGCAGGGGGTGTGACGAAAGCGGCCGGGTTCATCCATTGATTCACATTGTGAGGCCCGGCGGTCAGGTTTTGTCCCGGCACCATCAGCGCGATGCAACCAAAACCGGAAGACGTCGCGCTTCCGGAGCACGGGATGGTGAAGGGCATGCCGTCCTGCAGCGTCAAGATCCAGTTGGTTTGCCATCCGCCCAGCACGGCATCGGCGACGCCATACGAGTCATGAAGGTACTTTTGGCCCTTTCCCAGCGGCAACGCATACGTCCCGCTGACGTGAACCACATTCGGAATATCGAAGTCGCACAGTCCGTAGTCACCCTGAACGCCCCATCCCGGCAGCAACGGTGCGCGAAGGGTATTAATGGCTGTCGAGTTCAGCACGTCCACCGCGTCAGTCCTGCACTTGGAATAAGTGTAGTCGGCCAACACATTAACGCCCTGGCTGAAGCGTCGCTCAAACGTTACTTGCAGCCCGTTGTAATAGCTGTCGCCAGCCATTGATGTAAAAGTTCCGCCATACCCGAAATCGGGATACGGTGAATAACTCAGCGCGTTCAATCCCGGCGGCAGAAGCTCGCTGGGGTTGTTGTAGGGAATATAGACTCCCAGATGCCGCACGGTGTTGCCGACGTATCCGAGCTGCACGGTTTGATTGGGCGTGAGTTGGTACTGGAACATCATGTTATAACCCTGAGTGTAGGGCGTCTTCATGTGGTAGTCCTCGCCCGTAAAGCTAACACCCGATGGCGGTGCGGCGGATGAGGTCAAGGGCAAGATGGGCGTCAAACCATTCTCGATGGTGCCGATGGCGCCATTCGGAAAAGTGATCGACTGGGCCGGAGTTAGCGCCGGGTAAGACAGGCTGTACTGGAATGGGAAGTCGACGTAGGTCTCAACGACTGAGTTTTCAAACCCGCCGTAAAAGATTCCGTAGCCTCCACGCATCACCAGCTTGGGCGTCAACTGATAGGCGAAGCCCACGCGGGGCGCGAAGTTTGTTAGCTGGGAATAGCCCAGACCCGGCTGGCTGGAACAGACGATGTTGACATTGTCTGTCTTGGCGGCGGTAAAGAAGTCCGGCGACAGCGGCGTCTTGCAGCGATTTGTGGGAAGCAGAAATTGCGCCGGACCGCCGGGACCTGCCGGAAGAAAATTCGAATAGGCGCCAAAGTTCTCCACAATCTGTCCAAAGTACTCCCAGCGCAGACCCAGGTTCAACGTCAGTTTGGGGGTTGTCTTCCAGTCATCCTGGAAGTAGAGGCCGTAATAGTTACGTCCCATGTCGGTGTTGGCATAGTTTGATGCGCCCATCGAATCGGCGCCGCCCACGTCATTGAACGCGCCCGGAACCGTGCCGGCGATAGGGGTCAACAGCAATTGGGCAGGACCGGTACTTCCATTTTCATAATTCGGAACTTCCGTGAAGTTTCCGCTAAACGACCAGTAACCGCGGCCCTCCGGGGGCTGAAGGATCGAAAACTTGAGATGTTGAAATTCAATTCCAGCTTTCAACGTTTGGTTGCCCTGGACCTTGGTGAAATTGTCGGTAGCTTATATTGTCGAGTTGTATTCCGCCGAGGGAAGAAATTCGTTGCTACCCAAAGTGCTCAGCCCTTGGAAGAAAATTGACGGCAAGCCGCCGTTCAAGGGCACTTGTGGAACCCCGCCGATGCCAAACTGACCGGGTACGTTATTGGTCTCTGTAGCGAAGGGTTGCAGCCGCGTCGTACCGATACGCGTGAAGCCCAGCCGGGCCTCGTTCACCATCGTTCCTGAGAAAGAATGCGTTTCACTCAAGGCGGCGTTAATGGAGACCGCCGTTTGGTCGCCATCGGAAAAGGAGCCGCCATCCGCAAAACCGGGAAACGGCCCCGGCAGGAACTGAGGAACGTCCGAATAACTAAATCGGGCGAACATCTGGTCCTTGTCGCTGAAGTTCTGGTCGCCGCGAACGTCAAACTGATTCACCGTGGTGCGCGCAACCGGATTGCTTGAAAAATTGTTGACCAGGCCCGGCGCGGTTGGAGCGGGAAACAGGTTGAGCAACTTCACGGCATTCGGATCAAGGCGATTGGAGGGAATGATGTTGCCTGGGAAAGGATCCCGCACGTAGCCAATGGGCGTCCCTACCGCCGTGCCGCTGGGGCAAGCTGCGACCAGACCGGTAACGGGATCGGGAACGCCGCAACTCACCGCTCGTGTGGTGGCAGGGTCAAGCACCTGACCGAGGGCAAAGTTCCGGCCCAATACATCCGTCTGAGGCGCGGCGCCTTGCTGGAATTTGATGAGATCGGAAAGGTTGGTGAAAAGTGAGGAGCGCTCGAGGTCCGTAGGCACGGTTTCCGTGAACGGAGTGGCCTGGCGGATGCGGGTGCCTTCGTAATCCACAAAGAAAAAGGTCTTGTCTTTGCGGATCGGCCCTCCCAAGGTGGCGCCAAACTGATTTTGCCGGTACTCGCCCTTGGTCAAACCGCCGGAATTCTCAAAGAAGTTGGATGCGTCGAACGCATCATTACGCAAGAATTCCCAGGCGTCTCCGTGGAACCGGTTGGTCCCGGATTTGACAGAGGCGTTCAGCACCGCGCCCGCGGAGCGGCCCATCTCCGCGCTGTAATCGTCGGTCTGAATTTTGAACTCCGCGATGGCGTCAACCGGGGGACGGACCACATAGGCTGTGCCGTTCAGGAAGTCGACGAGGTCGGCATTGTCATCAATACCATCCAGCAAGTAGTTGTTTTGCGCCGGACGCAAACCATTGGCGGCAAAACTGCCGCTGGCGCCGAGACCGCGAGTGTCTTCCTGGTCCTGGGTAACACCGGCGGCGAGTTGCGCCAGAAAGGTGTAGTTGCGGCCGTTCAAGGGTAGGTTATTGATTTGCCGGCTCGTGACCACCTGTCCGACTGAGGCATTCAGCACCTGAAGCGCTGGAGGCGCGGCATTCACTTCGACGGTCTGCGTGACTTGGCCGGGCGCGAGCGTGAAGTTGACCTGCACCTGCTGCTGCACCTGCACCTGAACGTTGCGCCGCTCCATCGTCTGGAAACCCTGATATTGTGCGGTGACCGAATAGGAACCAATCTTGATGGGCGTAAACGTGTAATTCCCGGAGGAGTCGGAGGTGTTGGTTAAAGTGAGGCCGGTTCCCTCATTGGTGAGCGAAACTTTGGCCCCGGGAATGACGGCGCCGGATTGATCCTTCACAGTCCCGAGGATTGCTCCCGTATCCACCTGGGCGAAGAGCGAGGGTGAGGGTTGAAATAGCATGAACCCTCCCGCTATCAAAAGCGCGCACAAGCTGCTCCGCACCGATTGGATGCACAATGACTTCATGACAACCTCCATGCCTCGGGCCCTTCTGGGCGCCGGCGAATGTCCAGTATGATTTGACCCCTTGACCCTTGCGACGCAGCAGCGGAAAGCCGGAAGTTACACGGTTTAGTAAAACGCTTAAGTGACCACTAGCGTATAACATAGCGCACATTCCGGTGTCAAGGAGAATCAGGCGTAGAAAACGCGGGGACCGGTCGCCGCGTTTGATCGCGTCCAGCCCATCGGCGTACGGATAAGGCAATGTCGTGGACCTGCAGCCAGCGGGCGCTACTCGGCTGCCGTGCCTCCGGCGCCGCGTGTGTCTCGGGGAGAGAACCGGGCGTGCCATGGTTACGCCAATTCTGGGCCGTTGGAAACGGCTCAAACCGGCGGGAAATGGAAGAATCGCTCCAGTTCACTGCTTTTCTACTTCCATGGTTTCGTCAATGGAAAAGCTGGGCCAGCCGGCTTTGGCCGGGTCTGCCGGTGTCGCGGTGATTTTGAAACGCCGCCCATCGTCCAGCTCGACCGTAAAGTTGTACCCTCTGCGACCGGCACCCGAGAAGGTAATGTCACCGTCCGACTGAAGCTGATCGAGAGTCGCGTAGATCCCATGACTCGCGAGATAGAGCCTCTCAGCTTGGCCGGCCGACAGGAGATCGGTGGTGATGCCTGTCGTGTCAATTTGCTGTTGGGGTGGCGTGGCGCTTCCGGGTCCCGGCGACAACTGCGCTCGGTAAACAAAAAAGCCTATGGCGAGAGCTATCAGCACGCCGATTAGAGGTCCAGTCCGCTTCATAGTGAAGTACTTCAGCCCCGGCTTTGATGCCGGAGAGTCTGGGTTCTTCCGACCCGCCTTAATGAACGCCATCCGGGCGAATCGAGTTTATTACACTATAGGTTATTATCTATATTTTTTATAATCCTAGCTGAACTAAATTAATTCGCCTGCGAGGCTATTGCTACCCGACGCCACAAGCCGCTTGGAGTTGTCATTCCAGCGACGCTCCACGGCCCGATTCTAGAGTCAAAAAGTCTTGCGTTTGACGCCTGAGTTGGCTTAGGGTTCGGCTTACCGGAACATCAACTGGAGGAAAGCGATGGGCGCAGTGTTGGAGCCATCAGGGGACTTGATTCTTACCTAAATTCGGGACTCGCTGCTCCGCGCCGAAATGGAATCCGTGCGTCTGAGGGTCCGGAACACGCGGCTAACTGGAACCAGCATCCTGTCAGGTGAGTTGGGAACGGCAGTTGGAGCATTGGCGGTCTCATTCGGGCCGGTGCTCGGTCACGGTCCAGGCGCTTGGAAAATCACCTGCCTCGTGGCCACAATCTTTACAGCTTGCGCCACGATCTGTTCCGGCCTCAACCAGCACCTCTCCGTCCCCGGTCGCCTGGCCAAGGCCACGGTTTGTATGGGACGTCGGCGCGCCCTCGAGCTGGAAGTCGCTGTCTTCGGCCGGAACCCGTCCGAGGTGGCAAAAGAATATGAGGAACCGGTTGCCGCGTAGGGGGGAGTTCATGTTCTGATCTCCCGCCAGCGCACGGTCCAAGGAGACAGCGCCCGAACCACACGCCATAACGGCAAGTGTGATCATCAGAACCAGAAGGTAGTATTCAAAGCTTTCACCCTGGTGGGCTCCGGACCAGTTCTTGAAAGAACCGTTCTGCAGGTGAACCAACGCCACGCCCGTAAGCCGATGTGCATTACTGCACCTTCGCCTCCGCCACGCCAACATATTTGTCGGCGCCACCGTAGTAGAAGAGCCATTTCGCACTCCTACGAATCATGCCTTCTACAAAAACCACGTTCGGGGTCTGGCCATGTTTCTCCCAGGGTGTTTGCGGTCTGAGGATAGGTTCCGAGGCGCGAGCCAGGACTCGTGTGGGGTCTTGGCGGTCAAACAAGACCCAACCTGTAGAGTAAGCCAGATGATCGTCCGCGCCATTGTAGATCAGCAGAATTCCATCCTTCAGTAGCAGGGGTGGAGGCCCCGGCTCCACGACGCGCGAGTCAAACTTGCCGGGGCGGCTGCTCAACACCGGACGATCCAGCGCGTCCTTCCAGTGCAGGAGATCGGCCGAGTTGGCCACACCCATCTGGCTCCCCTGCTTTTTGGCATCCCCCAGGTAATACATCCAATAGCGGCTATTGATCTTTTCCGGCAGAATCGCTCCCGACTTCGTCCAGCCAACGTTCCACGCTCCCTGATACGCCGGCATGATCACACCGTGGCGCGTCCAGTGAATAAGGTCCGTTGAGGTGGCCAGGCAAAGCTGCGCGTCACGATGAGCCACCCCGCCGCTGCTCTGGTTATGATACCCGGTATAGGTCATGTAAAACGTGCCGCCGATTTTGACAATGCGTGGATCTTCAACTCCTCCGCCCTCTTCATAATCCGCCTGCGCGAAAAACACGGGCTTCGGCCAGGCCTTGAAGTGCAAGCCATCCGAACTGGTGGCAAAGCCAAATGAGGAGACGCCTTTCGCATCCTGCGCCCGATAAAGCATCACAATGCGTCCTGAGTCGCGCACCACCGACGGATTAAACACCCCCGCCGACTCAAATCCATTGCCTTGCGGCCGAAAGATGGGTTGCACGTTCGCCCGGTGCCAGACACCGAATGGAAGGCGAAAGTGTTCAACTTGGGCCGCGCCGCCCGAAAATCCCACCCAACTCAAGCCGCCAACGAGTAATAAAGCTAACGTTGCCACTAGCTCATGCCTGGGTATCATTCTTTCCTTCCTTTTCTTCCTCGCCAAGGGCCGCCCGCTGCGGTGGCGCCATCCCTAATCTACGACACGCTTCGTCGTTAATATATCCAAGGAAGGGGCGAATGCAAGAGATCCTGCGGGATGAAGTCATCATATCCGGTCTCGTGGTCCCGGGCCAGCCGCAAGCGTTCCCAACCTATTTGCCGCGCCCTTCGCGAGGGCGATGAGATGCGTCGCGCGTACTTTTTTGACGTTCTGCCGTAATTCCATTAAAATACCCGGTTTAGATGGCCGCGCGGATTAGGACGGCTCGGAATGTCACGCTGCGTCCTGCCGCACGCACGACTTTGGACCGGATCAATTCTCAAAGCAGGTCCTACTACAGCTTTCCTTCGAAGCCTGGATCGAAGTGGTTTGAATCCGTAGGTTACTGGGGCCAAGTAGTCGCCAAAGAGTCAGTCATGCTGAGATTTCAAACCGCCGGGGAGTCGCACGGCCAGGGGCTCATCACTATCCTCTCCGGCTTGCCAGCAGGGGTTCGCGTGGACACGGCTTTTGTTGACCGCGAGCTCAAGCGGCGGATGGGTGGATACGGGCGTGGCGGGAGGATGAAGATCGAGTCTGACGCGGCGCAGTTCATTTCCGGCGTCCGTCACGGTGAAACCATGGGGTCTCCCATCGCTTTGTATATCGAAAACCGCGATTGGGCGAATTGGAAGGACGCGATGGCCGTGGAGGATCATCCGGAATCCCGCGCCAAGTACAAACCGCTTTCCCCGCCCCGCCCCGGCCATGCCGATCTTGCGGGCTGCTTGAAATACAACTTCAAGGATGCGCGCTATGTGTTGGAGCGTGCGAGCGCCCGGGAAACGGCAGCGCGAGTCGGCTCAGGTTCACTGGCGAAGCTCTTCCTGGGTGAAATGGGCGTTCAAGTGGCCAGCCATGTCGTCGCGGTGGGAGGCATTGCCCTGGGCCCGGACGCTGTGCCCTTCGAATCCATTCTGGCTCTGCAAAGCAAGGACGAAATCGTCCTGAGCTGCGTGGATCCGGAGGTTGAAGCCAGAATGAAAGAGGAAGTTGACCGCGCCACTCAAAACCGCGACACCGTGGGCGGCATCTTCGAAGTTCGGGCCCGAGGAGTGCCTCCTGGCCTCGGCTCCAGCGCCCAGTGGGATGAAAGGCTCGACGGCCAACTCGCGCAGGCCCTGATGTCAATCCAGGCGGTGAAGGGTGTGGAAATCGGCACGGCGTTTGAAAATGCATTGCGCCCCGGCTCCGCCGTGCAGGATGAAATCGGTTATGACCGCAGCGCCTCGCGCTTCACCCGCAAATCAAATCGTGCAGGCGGGCTTGAAGGCGGCATGTCAAATGGCCAGGAGATTGTGGTGCGAGGCTACTTGAAGCCGATCTCGACCCTGCGGCGGCCGCTCGAATCCGTGAGTTTTGAAACCCGCGAGCCTGTGAGAGCTGCTTACGAGCGCTCCGACGTGTGCGTTGTCCCGGCCGCCGGTGTGGTGGCTGAGGCCATGATGGCTCTCACCCTGGCTCGCGCCATGCTCGAAAAGTTTGGGGGAGACTCAATCCTGGAGACGCGACGCAACCTGAATGGCTATCTTGAACAGGTGAGGCAATTCTAAGGCACACGCATTGGGTGATGTCACGCCGGTTTGTAGCGCCGGTGTCCCCACCGGCGAAATGGGCGGCGATGAGGACATTCCCGCTGCAGCGAATGTCGCCTGGCCACTGGAGCCTATGATCTATCCCATTGTCAAATACGGCGAGCTGATTCTTGAAACGTCGAGCGCTGACGTGACGCTCTTCGACGCTGAGCTTGCCAAACTGGTGAGCGACATGTTTGAGACCATGTACGCGGCGCGTGGCGTGGGCCTGGCCGCGCCGCAGATTGGCATCGGCAAGCGCCTTTGCGTTATTGATGTCACGAGCGGCGAAGACCCCAAGGCCCGCCTGGTGCTGGCCAATCCGGCGGTGATCTCCTTCGAAGGCAATCAAACCGATGAGGAAGGTTGCTTGAGCTTGCCCAACTTCAGGGCTTCGACCTCGCGGCCGATGAAGGCCACCGTTCGCGCCCAGAACACTAACGGCGAGGAGTTCACCCCGTCCGGCGAAGGGCTCCTGGCCCGTGCGTTCTGCCACGAAATTGATCATTTGCACGGCATCCTCTTCATCCAGCGCCTCAGCAAACTGAAGAGGGATTCGATCCGGCGCAGAGTACGAAAAATGGTAAAGGCCGGAGAGTGGTGAGCAGCCGGCTCAAGGGCCGCCTCGCCCTGCAC
>JBOGKI010000033.1:0-15776 GCA_050745605.1 Terriglobia bacterium
CACTAATTGGGAATCCTCAATGATAAAAATGTCCTACCTTGATTGGCCTATCAAAAGAGGGTAGTGACTCAGTGTGGCGCCGTCGCGGCGAGTTTACCTCGCCACATGGCGGCATCAAGCTCTACATCAAACTGAGCCACTACTCAAAAGAGACAAGTGTACCGCAAGTGGCGCAGGATGAAGCTGGGAAATGGCCGAAGCGACATTTCTCCTTCACAAAGCCCGATTCGGACTAAAATATCCCTGCCATGAGCCATCGCCATTTTCTGATTTCGTGCACGGGACTAGCTGTCTTGCTCGTCTTGCAACTTCCGGCGACCGCCGGCGCGCCAAGAGCGCCTCGTCCGAACCAGCAAGCTAGCAACGAGTCTCGAACCGCATCTTCGAAGCAGCCAGAGCTTTCGCCAAAGCAGATGGCCACGCTGCTTCGCCAGAAGATCAAGTACGTCTTTGTCATTTACCAGGAGAACCGCTCCTTCGACTCGTACTTCGGAACGTTTCCTAACGCCGAAGGTTTTTTCAGCCGCTGGCCGAAGCGTCCAGCGAGCTTCGATCAGCCGCTGATCAACGTGGATGGGACAATCGGCGTTATTCATCCGTTCCGCATCGGCCCGAAACAGTTTGCCGCCGACACCGATGACGTCGGTCATTCTCATCCCGCCCTTATCGCCAAGATGCACATTGAGGGCGATGTGCCGAAGATGGACCGGTATGCGGTCACCGAAGAGCGGAAGGCCAGCCCGTCCGGAAACCCCTCGCTCCAGGCGAAGCAGAGGGGCGAGTTGACGATGGCTTACGAGGACTGCGACACGATTCCTCTGCTTTGGCGATACGCCAGCCGGTTCGTGCTATTCGACCATATCTTCCAGGAAATGATTGGTCCCTCGACGCTTGGGAACCTCGCCATCATCGCCGCGCAGACCGGCCAAACCCAGTGGGCTTTGCACCCCAACGAGGCTTCGAAGCACAATGGAGCGGGCGTGCCGGTTCTGGGCGATGATGACCCTTTCTGGGGTTCGCAGCTCGACCCCGCTGCGCAGCCGGACAAGATGCCGGTCAACCCGCGTGACCTTCGCAACGGGATCGAGAAACGTACTCAGATCAACCTTACCTTTGCCTCGCTTCCGTTGACGTTGTGGGGAGAGCACCTTCAATCCGTAACGCAATCGGACACGGATCCGCAGCGAGATTTGGCGGACGTGCGGAACGACGTCAGTTTCATCTCCCGGCGCCAGCAGCCGCCGGTGGCGTTCGGCTGGTATCAGGAAGGCTATGGCAACGGGCCCGGAGATCCCGATGACGGTCCTCTCGATGCCTATGGCCTTCACGCTTCCTACGTCACACATCACAACGGCCCGCAATATTTCGGGTACGTCGCGAACAATCCGCACATGCGCCAGGAGATGCATGACCTGCGCGACTTCTTCAATGCGCTCGCCCGGAAAACTCTGCCGGGGGACGGCGGCGTTTTTTTCGTGAAGGGCGGCTATCGGACCTTGCTTCACTTGAGGCCTGCCGATCCGGATCCGGCCGTGCAAAAGAACTTTCGGGGAGACGACGATCATGAAGGCTATTCTGACGCTCAGATCAGCGAGGCTCTGGTGGCAGAGACCATCAACAAGATAGCCGCCAGTCCGTATTGGCCGCAGAGTGCCATCATCATCACCTGGGACGACTCCGAAGGCTCTTACGATCACGTGCCGCCGCCGATTCGCGCCACGGGTCCGGATGGCTCGCCCATCACCGACGGACCTCGTGTCCCGCTCCTCTTCATCTCGCCCTACGCCCGCACGCACTTCGTCGCGCGCGCTGAGGGCAATCAGGCCTCGGTGGTCAAGTTTATCGATGCCGTGTTCAACCTGCCGCCTCTGGCGCTCTTGCCCGACGAGAAGCGCGGACGCAGCTTGGGCAAGAAGGAATTTGGAGAGAATGAACTCGGTCCGCAGGACGCGATCACTCCCGGGGTGGCTAACCTGACGGAAGCCTTTGATCCCGCGCGTCTTTTTGGAGAGGCGCCCCCGCTGCCCGCGAGCTACGTGGAAATCCCGGAGTCGCTGGTTCTCCATCTGCCGCAGGAGACAGGGTACGGCTGCAAAGCCCTGGGGATTGTCACCACGGACCGCCAGCACAAGGTCCTGAATACCATCCCCGGTGACTTCAATCCACGCCCACGTACGAACCCGAATGAGTAGATTTCCCGGTCAATGTGACGTTCTCTGAACAAATCATCTTTAACAAGAAGGGCCGGACGCGCCACGGATGATCCGCCCTCACGGAGTTTGGGCGCCGGAGCGGTCCCGACCTTCCAATTTCTTAAAAATCTGAAGCTCTCTCGTGGCGTCTTCGGTGCGGCCAAGCCGTCGATAGAGCATGGCCAGCGCATAATGGGTTTTGCCGTTGCCCGGGTCGAGCCGGGCGGACGCCTGAAACTGGGCGACCGCCTCTCCGAGATTTCCGTTCTCCATGTCGAGACGGCCAAGCTCGTAATGCGGCTCGGCGAGCGAACCGTCAAGCACGATGGCCTTCTCGAGCAGAGACACAGCTTTGGCTTGCGACGCGGGGTTGCGCTTCAGGCTCAGGAGCATGCGGCTGTACTCCTGGTAAAAGAGCGCGTCGCCAGGGAATTGGCGAATGCCACGCTCGAAAGTGATTTGTGCCGCGGTCTGGCCGTCTTCCATTTGCGCCAGCGCCAGGGCCAGGAGGGCGCGCGCCGAGTTGGGTCGCAGGGTGGTCGCGCGCGCGTAAGATTTCACAGCATCTCTCAAATCTCCAAGCTTCTTCTGGGCGCTGCCTTGCAAGTACCAGGCTTCGAAGGAGCTGGGATTGATCTGGAGGGCTCGCGCCGCCGCCTCGAGCGCGCCTTGCGGCCGATCGCGTTCCAGAAGGATGGCGCCGACATCGAGATAATATGAGGCTTTGGAAGGCTCCAGCCGGATCGCTTCATCACGGCAACGGCCTTCTTGCCCTCTTTCTGTTTGTCGTAGCACCGGGCGAGCAGGTCGTATGCCTGGCCGCTGGCGAGACCCGAATGGATGAGCTGAATGAGGGTGGCTTCACTCTGCTGGATATGGCCGGCCTGAAATTGGGCTGACGCCAGCTCACGGCCAATTCTGGCTTGGTCGCGAACGCGACTTCCTCCGGCACTCCGACGGCCGCGCAGCGTTCCCGGTCCTGGGTCCAACTCTCCGGCAGATAGAGCCGCCCGCCCACCGGGGCAGCGATCCATCCGTCACTGACCACGACTTCCACACTGACTTGGCAGTTCGCCTGCTTGCCGACCGCTCCGCAGTATTGATGCGACACTCCCACCGAGTGCGCGCCCTGCTTAATCCAGCCGGTCTCGTCCACCACCCAGGCCTCCAGGGGTTCCAGAGAAGGAACAACCTCCTGTCGGACCGCCTGCCACAACGCTTCCTCGCTCCACGGACTGTCGGTGACGAACTGTTGCAAACTTTGCGAGTCCACGCCCAGTCGCTCCGCCATCGGGCCGATCGACTTCCGGTGACCGGGCGTCAGCAATCCTTCCACATATCGCGCCGCGGCCACTCGTCTCTCGCTTCGCCCAAGCCCGGCGAGCAAGGGCCGCAGAAACTCGTGAAATTGCTCCACGCTTTCTTTCCAAACTCGGGCATTCCAGGTGAGGCGCTTCATGCGCCCATGCTAAGTCATTCAATGGAGAAATTCAAGAAATACTTGACATAGTAATACTAGTTCGCGTCTCCCTACGGTCTCTTCCCCTGGCTTACTTCCCTCTACCAACGCACCCAGTTCTCAGTTTTTCTCCCCGAATACTTCACCTTATCCTTCCTCGCATTCCTACACGAACCGCTCCGGATCCCTCCGTTCCAAGCTTCGGCGAAACGGCGAAGATTCAATACCCATAAGCCCGCGGGCCGCGCTAGCGGCTTACTGGAAATCGCCGTATCGGCAATGCCCCGGCGCGCCCACTCCAGCCACCTGACCTACCACTCTCGGGCCGGAGCACTGCCGATACAGCCCTATGGATTTCAACAGATTTGCGCTCATCTCGCGCCGGACTTTGATAAACTGTCGCAAGCTACGATTGGGGAGTGACAGTATGGCGTCGTTCAGGATCCCAGTGCGCCCGCCGATGCGGTCGTCTCCGCAGAGTTTACTGTTCTCCCGGCTCGCAAATCTGACGTGTCAACTCGACGGCTCACTGCGACTGTGGCAAGTTTCCAGCGACCAAACCGAGCCACCTGCAGGGACTCCGCCGATGCAAAGGAGGTTGCCATGAACGTTGCTTACGTTGAATGGGGCCGCAAGTGTCTACATAGGGTCATGCTCGGAGTCGTACTCATCATTCCGCTGCTTCTGGGCGCGGCGCTTTTCGGCCAGGGCTATTTCGGGACCGTCGGCGGACAACTGACCGACCCTAGCGGCGCCGTTGTGCCGGGCGCCAAAGTCATCCTGACCGACCAGGCAAAAGGGTTCACGTTCGGCACCACCTCGGACAGCGGCGGACGCTACTTGTTTACTCCAGTTTCGCCTGGAACGTACACCGTCGCGGTGGAAATGGCGGGCTTTCAGAAAGCGGTGCGCGCCAACATTGTGGTGAACGTCAGCGAAAACGTGACGGCAAGCTTCAAGCTCCGCATCGCCAGCGCCACGCAAACTGTCCAGGTTACGGAGCAGGCGCAGATGCTGCAGACGGAGGATTCCGTAACCGGACAAACGGTCAATCGCCGCTTCATCAATGACCTGCCACTCGTTGATCGTTATGTGCTGGACTTTACGATGCTGGGACCCGGCGTCAACAACATGAGCGACCAGAACTCGGTGGGCGACACCGGAACCAATTTTGTGTCCAATGGCAGCCGCGGTGCAAGCGCCGACATTTTGATGGATGGCGCGTCCATCACCAATTTTGAACCTAATGGCGGCGTCACCAACGTGACGTATGTGCCCTCGGCGGAAGCCGTCGAGGAATTGAAGGTGCAGCAAACTAACTTCAGCGCAGAATACGGATTTTCCGGCGCAACCATTGTCAACATGATCACCCGTTCCGGCACTAATTCGTTCCACGGAAGCGTCTACGATTACCTGCGAAACCAGATGACTGATGCCAACAATTGGTTCAACAATCAAGCCGGCGTTCCGATTCCGCCGGTCCATCGTAATAATTACGGCGGCACTTTCGGGGGTCCCATTCGAAAAGATAAGACTTTCTTTTTCTTCGATTGGGATGGCACTCGCGATTCCAGCATGGGCACTTATCAGGCGGGGGTACCGACAACCGCGGAGCGGAACGGTGATTTTGGCGGGCTGTGCGCCGCAAACGGTGGAACGTTTAACTCCGCGGGTCTGTGCAGCATGGCGGCGGGGCAACTTTGGGATCCCTATTCCGGCTCATTTCAGACCCCGAACAATCCCAACCTGCCGGCCGGAGCTTACCGGAGCGCCTTCGTACCCTTTAACAATCTCGCTACCTATGCCAGCCCAGGGAATCCAAAACTGAACGGCACGCCCTTTCAACTCCCGCTGACCCCCGGCAACCTGATAGATCCGGTCGCCCAGAAGATGATGAATCTGTTCCCGGCTCCGAATTTCTCAGGCGGCGGAATTTATGACAACTGGACTGCGTCCGGCGCGACGCCCAGCGCCAATGACCAGTTCGACCTGAAGATCGACCAGCAATTCAGCGCGAAGAATATGCTGAGTGTTAAGTATTCAGAAGCTTGGAATAGCGCAACTCCTTACAACTGCTTCAAGAATTTCACTGATCCCTGTGGGAGCGGGCCGAATCAAAGCGGGTCACACCTGTTCGCGATCAATGACACGGAGACGTTCAGCCCCACGCTCGTGCTCACCAGTACTTTCGGTTTCACGCGCGGCATGGAGAACATTGACGCCTACAACAAAAGCCTGAGCGCAAATCCTCTCGGTACTCTGGGCTTCCCTTCATATCTCGAATCCAACGGTTTTCTCGGCGTCCCAGCCGTCGGAATCAATGACTACTTCTCGGCCGGATACACCAGCATGGGGCAAGATCCCTACGGCAACTACCGGCAGGGCCAGGATACCGGTGAATTGAGCGAGGTGCTCACCAAAATCCACGGGGCGCACGAGCTCAAATTCGGATTCGATGGACGCTTGCATCAACAGAATTACATCCAGACCAACGCTCCTCTGGGATTGTTCAGTTTCAATGCGCTGGGCAGCTCGCAGTGTCCAATCCCGGATATCACGCAGTGCGGCGGCGACAGCATGGCCAGCTTTCTGATGGGCCAGCTTTCACCCGGTTCACCCTTCGGCAGCTATTACGAGATTCAGTTCGAAGTCGCTTCGGAGAGCTACCAGTACGCCGGTTTCGCTCAGGACAATTGGAAAGTCACTCCCAAATTAACGTTGAATTTGGGACTGCGCTACGGCGTTTCCTTGCCGCGCACGGAACGCCACAACCGTATGAACTGGTTCGATCCGACGGTCACCAGTCCGCTGAACGGCGGCAAGCTTACGTACGTCGATCCGATTTCCGGGCAAAATGTCGCGCGGCCGCTGCTGGGTGGTGAGATGTTCACCAACTCCAACATTCGCAGCGACTGGCTTACCGATTGGAGCGACATCCAACCCCGGTTCGGCTTTGCCTATTTGCTTCACAACAAGACCGTGATTCGCGGTGGCTACGGCATTTATTACGACCCAAGCCGCGGAGGCGCCAACGGCTTGTTGAGCTACGGTTCCCAGGGCTTCAACCAGTCCACGAACGTGGTCCCCACGTATCAAAACGACGGCGCAACGCCCTATTTGCATCTCAACAATCCTTTCCCGAATGGGTTGATCCAGCCGCCGGGCAACTCCCTGGGTTTGCTGAATGACGTCGGCTACGGAGCCATCGGACCCATCCGCAACGGCTTCTACGCAAGAACGCCTTACGAGCAAAGCTGGAGCTTTGGGTTTGAGCGGCAACTGCCTTCCAACATGCTGTTCAGCGCCCAGTACATCGGCAAGAAGGGAACGCATCTCTATGTCAACGGTGACAATGCGCTGGACATTTTCGGGCCGCAGATTGAAAAGATGACACCCACGCAGTTGGCCAACCTTGGCAGCTACGTGGCCAATCCCTTCGCCTCCATCCTCACCTCGCCTTACTATTCCAATAGCCCGTTGACCAGCCCGACCGTCCAAGCTTTCCAGTTGCTGTTGCCTTATCCACAGTTCACCAGTGTGACTACGGACGAACCCCCGATCGCAAACTCCATCTATCATGCCCTGCAACTCACGCTGGAGAAGCGGTATTCCAACGGCTTGCAATTGTCAGCGAGTTACACCTGGTCGAAATCCATCGACGACTCCTCAATTTACGACGGCAACTTGAGCTGGCTTGCCAACACGACCAGCTTCATTTTCGGCCCCGAGGATCCGAATAAGCTTGGGCTCGACCGGAGCCTCTCAACGTTCGATGTACCGCAGATGGTGAAGATCAACTACACCTATGATTTACCGGTGGGACACGGGCGCGCCTTCCTCAGCAACGTTCCGCGGGCGCTCGATCTCGTCATTGGCGGCTGGAGAACGGCGGGCATTTGGACCATGCAGGACGGCTTCCCACTGTCTTTCATCACTGAAAACGGTGGGACGCCGATTTGGACCTATGGCCAGCAGCGGCCCAACCTGGTTGGCAACCCCACGCGCACCGGGGGTTCGGACGGGAATTGGATCAACAACTATTTTGCCAATCCCAATGTGTTTCAACTGCCGGCTCCCTATACTCTGGGCAACGCGCCCAGAGCCTTGGGCAGCGTGCGAAGCCCCTTCTTCTTCACGTCGAATCTGTCCATCGCAAAGGACTTTCCGCTATCCACCAAGCACGAAGCCATGAAGCTCGAATTTCGTGTTGATGCGGAGAACGCCTTCAACCATCCGGTGTTCGGAACGCCGGACACAATTGTCGGCGACCCGAGCTTCGGCGTCGTTAACTACACCGCTGTCGGACCTCGGCAGTTGCAATTGTCGTTGAAGTTGAGCTTCTAGTGTTACGTAACCAAAGAACGTGACGCACGGGACGACTGTCATTCTGAGGAGCCGGAGGCGACGAAGAATCCCGGTATTTCGTTATCACACGGAAATGCTGGGATGCTTCGCTCAGCATGACATGCCTTTCAATGTCTCACCAACTTCGGTTACACGACACTAGGGCTGGTTCACCGCGAGGGCTGGTGTGGTCGAGGCCGCCTTTGGGCGGGCAGCGTGTCGAACATCAGATGCCGCCCAAGAGGGCGTCTCTACGAGCGCCGGTACGGGCCGGCGCCTTCACAGGTGGCCAACCCACATCCACATACGTCGTATCGGGCAAATCCCCGCGAGCGGGAAACGGCAAGTAGCTTCACCGGTCCGTACGTCGAGCTCGCCTGCCATTGGCATTCGCTCACGCGTCGGGCGCCGAGAAGTGGCTCACGCGTCACGTTTGGCAGCGGACCATCCTGCTTTTCTTTCGCCGGCATCAGCACCAAGGGTCCACTCGGCTGTGCGACGGTGAGGTCAGCAACGAAAGCCTCTCCACCTTTCTGCGCCAAGCTCGCAAGGCGGCTAGCTGCCTGGATTGAGCGCCGGCCGCTCCCTCTCACCGATCCTAATTCCAAATCGAAAAGGAGAGGCGTCATGAGCGGCACAGCCGTGAACGACCGAAACAGCCGGTAGCCGTGGCAGGGTTTTGGTGCCGTGGGCTTTTTCTCATACCCGATACGTTTCCGGCAGCATGGTGTAATCAACGGCGATAGCGCAATGCTTGACCACCGCCATTCCGCCGGGCTAGCCACCAATCCTCTGCGCACCGGGTTCCTGTGCATGTACGCCCAGCGATCCGTAAATTCTCTCGTGTGCCGCACAAACTGGTCCCAAAACTGATGCTGCAAGACCGCTCCCCCAGTTCCTCGCGTCCCGTTCTACGCACCGCGAGGCAGTCGGCTGAAAATGCGATGTCCAACGCAGAGGATCGCCAAAATTGGTAAACCGTCATAGACCGCCGTCAGCGGGATATTCCTCACCCACGCAGTGAGAATTATTGTTTCGCAATTCGCAGGGATCGTGAGTTGAGCTTCCGTTCGCGACGTCAGCTCAAGAGCTTCAGTGTTTCTGCCACCAAGCGCTCAGTCCCTTCGTAGGGACCACCCGGGCCGCCTTCCCACTCCATCATGAAATAACCTTTGAATCCGCTTGCTTTGGCGAGCTCAAACATCTTGGTCAAATCGACCTTGTAAGTCTTCCCGCTGCCCGTCACCACATGGTCCTTGACGTGGCACACGCCATAAGCATGTTGGAACATGGCAGCCACGCCGCGCTGGTTGTAAGCGACATCTCCGTTGCGCAGCGTATTGCCAACATCGGGCAAGGCGCGCAGGTACGGATTTCCGACCTTCTCGATGACCCTGACGATGAAGAACGGATCCTCATTGTGAAGGTCGTCATTCTCGAGATTGATCAGGATATTCTTGCTTGCTCCGTAGTCAGCCAGGCGCCCCAGCGTCTGGGAAGCCAGATCAACATCCGGCTGAATATCCCTGCGTCCCCTGAGGTGTTGACGAACGCTAGGAGAACCGATTCTAAGAGCAAGATCGATCCAGTACCGGCCATACTCCACCGCCACTCGACGCTTGCTGATGTCGGCGTCCCAGAAGCGGCGCCCTCCTAACCCCAAATCGACCAGGTGGGATCCGGTGTGCTGAACGGACTGACGGAAGGCATCGAGGTAGGCGGGATCTGTGGCGCGGAAGTGTGCCGCCAACGGACCGATGTTGTGAACGCCAAATCTCCGGGCGACCATGCCCGGGAAGTCCTTGAGGTCCATCCCGGGCCTTTGCGGGTTTCGATGAGGATTCGTGGGGCTATCGATGAACTCGCGGAATGGCCATGAGGTCACCGCCAGCCGGGCCCGCGGTTCAACCGGAAACTTCAAGTGCGGTTGGCGGGAAGACGCTCCGAAGCTGCGCGCCGCGGCACTCAGGCCGAGGCCCAGAATCGAAGCGTCCCGCAGGAATTTGCGTCGCGAGGAATCCGTCAACATTGGTTATGACCCTGCCTTGGTTCACCTCAGAAGGTATACTTCAGCGCAAATTGGAGGATGCGCGGGCTGACATCGCTCTGAATCTGGCCGAACGTCGCATCGGTCACGGTGGCATCCGGGGCGCTGAAATTAACCTCGTTCGTCAGGTTAAAGAACTCGAATCGCAGCTCGATTCGATGGCGCTCGGTGATATTGAAGTACCGGCTGACGGCTGCGTCAATATCAAAATATCCCGGCGCTAGCAACGAGCTCCGTCCCAAGTTGCCAAACGTGCCGGGCGCGCTGATGGAGAAAGCCGAGGGGTTGAGCCATTGGAGCGACCCCGTCGTGCTCCTCGTGTAGGGATTGCCGGCCACGTTCGGACGGTCCAGTCCAACTCCACTCAGTGAGTTATCAAAGCCGTCGAGAGCGTAGAACCATGTTCCGCTGTGAATGGCAATGATCGGGGACAACTGCCAATTGCCTAAGAGCCGGTTGGTCCACGGATTGGCAAAATGCGGCGATTGGGCGATGAACGTTAAATTGAAAATGTGACGAATGTCAAAACTGCAATTGCCGCGCTCCGCGTTTCGACTGAACGGATTCTGGGTGTAAGGCCCACCCATGTCGCCTTGGAAATCACCTTCGCTGATGCAGTGAGAATAGGTGTAGTTTCCCAGGATTGTATAGTGGCTGCTAAAGCGGTGCTGCAGTTTAAGCAGGAGCGCTTCATACTCCCCATTTGAACCGGCATCAAGGTGATAGATATCCGAGAACGCGGACCCGGTCACGGGGTTGATGAGGTAGAGCAACCGGTGCTGGCTCTCGTTGGAGCTGGTCGAGCACGGAGTGCCATTGCACATTCCGGGGATGAAAATAGCGGGGTTAATATCCTCTCCCGTCCAGATGTGCGTGGATTTGTTGCCGACGTAATTGGCTGCGAGCATCCAGTTGTTGGCTAACTGCAGTTGATAGCTCAGATCCCACTGATCCACGTACATCGGCGGCGAGTTCAACGGGTAGTCATAGTAACTACTCCCGGAGGGAAACACCGCATTCTTACTGGGAGGATAAGGCAAGGGAAAGGGATTGCCGCCGGGCTGGCCGAGCCACGGATTCGTCAAACCGCCCGCCGGCGTATTCAAATCAACGACGCTTCCCCACGGCGCACCCTGAGTCTGGTCTTCGAAGTAGGCGGTCGGGATCGTGTCAAAGAAGACGCCGAAGCCGGCGCGGATCACCTGGCGCCCGCTGCCGGTCGGATCCCAGACAATTCCCACACGAGGATCGAATGCCGCCAGCTTGCTATACGTGTAGTTACGCGGTATGCCAGGATCTCCTGGATAAAACAACCCAGGCGGAGCATTGACGAACTGGCTGCTTTTTGTGCCGGCGATGAACGCGGCCTCGGAAAAGTGATCGACGGCGTTGTTGACTTCAGTGACGGAAAGATTGGGCTCCCACCGCAACCCCAGATTGATGTTGAACCTCCTCGACGTCTGAAGGTTATCGTTGAAGTAGACTCCCACATAGTTCTGCCGGCCATTAAACTGCGTTGGGTTTCCCTGATCAAAAAAGCTGGGTATCCCTAACAGGAAATCCAGCAGGCCGTCATTGGTGGACGCCCCGCTGAATGTATAGCCGCCATTCGCATAGGCATTATTCGCGTAGGGATACTCGTAGTGAATCCAGTCCACCCCCAGCGACATGTGATGCTTGCCGCGGACCAGGTCCAAATCATCCGAAACCTCAGCGACGTTGTTCTTGAAGAGCGCCGGGGCGCACGTACCGCAGCCGATGCCGAAGTAGCCGGTGATTCCTAGATCGATCGCATTCGGCACAGCCTGAAAAATATTCACACCGAAATTGTCCAAATTTTTCATGTCCGCCGCCGGGCCTCGTGTGATGGCAAGGCGCGTCCAGGTGAGGTGCAATGTATTGAGCGTGTCCGGCGTGATCGAGTAGTTGTCCCCAATCGTAGCCGCTTGGCTGCGGTCCAACACGCCGCGCTGAGTGGTCAGCAGGAAGTTGTTGTCAAACGCGGCCGGACTCTTGTAATCCGCAAAGAAATACCGCCCGAAGAGATTGTTCCTCGCGCTTTGGTTCCAGTCGACGCGACCGATGTATTGATCTTCCCTTTGTGGCTCCGGGATCGCGTACGTGATCTCTCCACAGGGATTCGAGGTGCTCGGAACGTACTTGAGTAGGTTCAAGGCCTGTTGGTTGTAAAGCGAAGGACTGACGAAATCATTGGCAAACGGCTGTCCGGTCGCCGGGTTCATGATCGTACGCGCTATGCCGTTCGACTGGCAGGCGGCGGATTCGATCTGGCTCCAGTCGCCACTCAACACCGCAGCCGTGGGTACGAAGGTGATCGAGGAGGGCGGTGCCGTCCGAACCCGCGTGCCCTGGTATCCGAAAAATCCGAACACCTTGTCCTTCTTGATCGGTCCACCGATCGTGCCGCCGAATTGGTTTCGCTTCAACGTATCTTGGGTCGGGGCAAAGAAATCGCGGGCGTTGAAGTCGCCGTTGCGCACAAACTCGAAGGCGTCCCCGTGGAATTGATTGGTGCCGGATTTGGTAACCACTTCGACCTGGGCGCCGGGGTGAAGGCCCGCCTGTGCCGTGATGCTGCCCGTCTCAACGCTGAATTCCTGAATCGCGTCGGGGAAGGGGAAGGGAAGATTGATGTTCGAAAAGTTGTCCATGTGCGTGCCGCCATCCAGGCGATAGCTGGTCGCGGTGGACTGCCCTCCGGCCACGGAGATGCTGTCGGAGGTTGCGTAGTTCTTGCTGGTGGCGATGTCGGTTAGGTTCGAATCGGTGGTGTTCGTCGCCGCGCCCATCAGCATGATCAAATCCGTCGCCTGCCGCCCGTTCAGTGGCAGGTCGAGAACGCGCGCATTATCCATCACCGAAGCGATAGAGGTGGTCTGCGTCTGCACCATGCTGGCGTTTGCCGACACTTGAACCTGCTGTTTAACTTGACCAACCTGAAGCGTGACGTTAATCGTCACGGTGTTGCTGACCTGAAGCAGGATGCCGGTCTGGACGTAGGTCTGAAAACCGCGAGCTTCCACTTCGAGTCTGTAAGAACCCACGGGCAGATTCGGAAGCGCATAAATCCCATCCGGATCGCTGACCGCCGTCCGAACGAGTCCTGTGTCAATGTGCGTCGCGGTCACCTTCGCATTCGGCACCACAGCTCCGCTCGAATCTGAAACCAAACCGGAAATCTCAGCGCTCGCACCCACTTGGCCCCAAAGCGATGCGGCCCACGGCATCAGAAGTGCCATGGCAACTGCTAGAAGTGTGTTCGTCCTTTTTTTCATGTGCAAAAAACCTCCAGTAGGTAATTCACGATCGTCGTGGAGCCTTCTCCGCCTTCCGGATGGGTGATGGCGACGCCGTCCATCACGAACTGCGCGGTCGCGTTGCGCTGGCCGTTGGATACGAAATTCGTTCCTCCCAGAGTGTCGATGCTAGCGCCAGCCACCTCCGCGGTCGAAGGCGCCAGATAAGTCAGGCGGGTGTGGGAGGGTTCAAGTACGTTCCTGGGGGGCAGATCCCTCGTGGCCAGCAACGACGAACGGCTCTAAGGAGTGCCGTTGTCCCAGACGAGCGCCCACACGTCCGCGGCTGGTGGCGTTACGCCGTCGAAAGGAAGGCTCTTCCATAGCATGCGCTCCGCGGAGATCGGATCATTGACAACCTGCGAAGCGATGCCGAGTTCCATCGTCGCGCGTCGCTTTTCGTCATATTTCGGCCAGGAGAGACGCGCTTGGCTAGGGTCGCCGCTCCGAGCGAAGTTAATCCACGCCTGCTGGACGCTCTTCATCACCGCCTCTCGGCGAGGATCTCTCCCTGTGAACACGATCACATCCAGATCGTCAATCACCCCGAAGACAAAAGGCATCTCCATCCCGTGGCAGCCATCGAACTTCTTATACGCGGATGTGGAGCGGTAGGTAAACAGATACATGTAGGTCGGCTTCAGACGGCTGTTGGCCTCAGCCACACGAATCGAGGGCATTCTCATTATGAGGTCACCAAGCAGATGGATCACCGCATCACCGTAGTCCGCGTCAGCCTTGCGGTAAGTTTCGATCACTTGATTCGCTTTTGGGCCGGCAATCTCCGCAACCTGGCGTTCGAGAAGATCTTGTGGCTTCCGCTCCAGTGGCAGGTCGTAGAGCGCAGACCAAAGGCGAATTTCATCCAGATTGGTACCAAGAAGCATGGGTACTGATCCTGCACGGCCGCTCTCGATTGCTTGCATCGGCCACTCCTTGATCACGACGCCGTCGACGATGGGGCGAAACGCAGAGTATCCAAAGCTCGTCTCGAACAGCTTATTCTCTGCGTCTCTCATCTGGACCATGCTTAGCTTCTGGAGTTCTCCGATCGTGCTGGCTCCGGCAAGTTTCATGTACGCGCGCGTCACTTCGATGGCGTTCTTCTTATCGCCCACTTCTTTCGGAGTCCCACTCTCTAAGATGGCCTTGTGAAAGAGTCCTCGGGCGGATGGAGTGGTGGTCAGAATACCTGCGCTGCCTCCACCGGCTGACTGGCCAAACAGGGTGACGTTGTTCGGATCGCCGCCGAAGGCCGCGATGCTCTCATGCACCCATCTCAGGGCTGCAATCTGATCAAGAATGCCCAGGTTCCCGGTGTCTGCGTAGTCTGGCCCTCCAATCTCGCCCAATTCAAGGAAACCCCACGCGCCCAGGCGGTACTGCAGGGTCACGACCACCAAGTCACCCCGCTGGGCAAGCGTTGCGCCGTCATACCAAGTGTTTCTGGCGCTCCCCTCGATGAACCCGCCGCCGTGGATCCACACCATAACCGGCCGCTTCTTGTCATCCGCCCGTGGCGTCCAGACATTCACCGCCAGGCAGTCTTCGCCCATTACAGAATTGTTGTTTTCGGTCGGATCGATGTCGACGAGTTGAGGACACGCGGGCGCGAAGTCCAGCGCCGTTCTCACCCCCGCCCAGGGGATTGGGGCAACCGGAGGGCGGAATCGCAGTTTGCCCACAGGCGGTGTGGCGAACCGGATTCCCCGAAAAACCAGAACCCCTTTCTCCGTTTCGCCCCGTATAGGACCACTCGCGGTCTTGACGACGGCTCCGCCCGTCCCTTTGGATTCGACGGCCAAGATACTGACAGAACCAACCGTGCACACTGCCAAGAGACACAGAGGTCTCAGTCCTACACAAACCGCCGCTCGCCGAAATAGGAGGCTTATTGCTCGTTCAAATCTCTCGAACATGTTGCCGCTCTTCTAAAAAGCGGAATCTCCCTTTTCGATTCTCGGGCCGACCGTCAGCATACGCCCGACCGCCTTTCAGTGCATAGGGCAGTCGGGTTTTCGATGCTTGGCCCTCCTGCGACCACTGCCAGACATACGTTCTCCCTCTCCGGAGGGTCCCAAAGCTTGAAATTGTCGCTTCTCCGACCGATGTCTCCGACACTTTTCTGTCCCTCGACCCTCTCGTTGCTGAAATTGTCGGGTGGCCGATCGCCTACCCCGCTGGCAAGGGCAGCACCTCGATCCTCCGCACCATAGCTCCGAAGAGCCGCCGCGTCAAATGACTCTCCGCCAGGAGAAGTCAATAATAGCGGGCATGTTTCACCAGCCTTCCGCCCGTCTTCACCAGCCGCTGCTGCAAGCTGGTCAGCGACCACCCGTCGATTCTCTTCGGCAGGACCAGACGCCTCCACAGGTTCCCCAGATTGTAGGCGATCACGCTCAGCCATAGGCGTACTT
>JBOGKI010000034.1:0-15649 GCA_050745605.1 Terriglobia bacterium
AACCACACGCGATCGCCGGCACGCAGCCGGCAGCCTTGAATGTGGCATCTTGAATGGTCTCGTTTTTCACCAGAACCCACAATTTGAGGACGTCGCCACAAACCGGATTCTGCGCATCTACCACCACAGCGGCTTGTGGAAGCTCACCGGCGTGGCGGGGATGATGAAAGTGGTCAAGAAGCTTGGCGGAATACATGTTGATCCCTCAGCAGGTTGCCGGACCATGCTGAATGGCCATGCTGAGTCCCCGGGCTTCACTCACAGTAAACTCCGGTCAGCCTCTTCAAGGCCGTGACACGAGATGAGAGACGAGAGACAAGCAGTCGATCGATTGCGGTGGTCTCGTCATTTGCCACTTGTCTCTCGTCTCCGTTCTTGAGTGTCCGGGCTCGCTCAGAATGATATCGCGTTTAGAAGAACACCTCCGAGGACTTTTTCAGCACTCGGTTTGAGGCGAAGCCGCGGAATTTGCAAAACATACTTGCGCGACTCACATCGGATGCCGCGAACAATCACCAGGGCAAGACTTATGATCCGGCCTACATGGAATGTTGGCATTGGATTGCCGCTCTTCCTTTGCGCATTCGTATTTCTGCCAAAAGCGGCGCGCGCGCAATCGCAGCCTCAGCCCAACGCTTGGAGATTGGTATGGAGCGGCGAGTTTAATGGCCCCAGGAATACGCCTCCGGATCAATCGAAATGGACTTACGACCTCGGCGGTAGCGGTTGGGGAAATAATGAACTGGAGGTCTATACCAACAATTTGCGCAACGCGTATCAGGATGGGCAGGGCCACCTTGTGATTCAGGTTCTGCGTTCCACTTCGGGAGGCTACACCTCGGCCCGGCTGAAAACCTGGAAGAGATTCGGCGTGAAATATGGGCGAATTGAAGCCCGGATCAAGATACCGTTCGGGCCGGGCATTTGGCCCGCGTTCTGGATGCTCGGAGCCAACATTGACGATCCCGGCGTGGGCTGGCCTCGATGCGGCGAGATCGACATCATGGAGAATAACGGACACGGGCCCGGAACCATCCACGGAACAGTCCATGGACCCGGCTATTCCGGCAGCCACGGCATTGGAAGGCCCTATGTCTTGCCGGCGGGCGAGAAATTTGCTTCGCGTTTCCACGTTTTCAGTATCGACTGGGAACCCGCCTCGATCCGCTTCATGGTGGACTCTCACGTCTATCACACCGTGACCCCGGCATCCTTGCCTCTAGGGTCTCACTGGGTCTATGATCATCCATTCTTTCTTCTCCTAAATGTCGCGGTAGGTGGAAATTGGCCCGGCAACCCTGACGCCACCACCGTCTTTCCTCAGAAGATGTTGGTGGATTATGTCAGGGTTTACAAGCGCGTGAGTTCAACCCGGTGAGCCAGCCGGAGTTTGGGGCGGCGCGAGCAGAACGGGGCGGCCCGTCCTGCTGAGAGCGTAAGGGTGAACTCAAGGGCGGCCGCACCGCTGCTTCCCTACCGTAGACCGGCTTGGCTTCAGAGCCAATGAGGTGTGGCAATAAGATGGCGAGTGGCAAAGTCAGAGAGCGAAATGACGATGAGAATCAATAGCCAGAAGACTGCGAAGCAGACAACGAGACGCACCAGACGCTCACTGTGGCGGACATGCATGAAAAACAGAACCACGAGCGAGGCTTTGCAAACTGCGATCGCCAGGGCGGCCACCGTATTAAAGACGCCGAGGTCAATGTACGCGACTCCGGTGGTCAGCGCCGTGAAACAAAGAAGAATAATCCAAATGTTGATGTAGAGCCTTTTATTTTCAATGTGACTGACGATTGCGCTCATGTTGTGTAAGTCCCCGGCCAAGAACTTCGTAAGCGTCTAGTACCGGCCTCCGATGAGATAGAGCAAAGGAAACAGAAAGATCCACACGATGTCAACGAAGTGCCAGTAAAGCCCGGCAATCTCCACCGCGTTGAACCGGTCCTTCGAAAAGGCGTTCCGCGCGGCAAGAATGATGAGCGTGGTGAGGACGCCAACGCCCACAATCATGTGCAGGGCGTGGAGACCGGTCAGGATGAAATAGAAAATCATGAAAAGTTCCACGTGTTTGGCGTGCGGTCCCAGGTAAGCAAAGTTGACGCCCGGCGCCAGTTGGTCCAGATACTCGTGCCGCCACTCGCAATAAAACTTGATGACCAGGAAGATCAATCCGAAGATCAGGGTCACAACCAGAAACGAAATCAGGTGTTTCTTCTTGCCCAGTTGGGCGGCGCGAACGGCCAACGCCATCGTCAAGCTGCTGCAAATAAGAACTGCCGTGTTGGTGGCGCCCCAAAGCACACTCAGGTGGCGGCTTCCGATCTCGAAGCCCGGAAGGTAGATGTACCGGTAGATGGTGTAACTGGCAAGGAGGCCGCCAAAGAACAGAACTTCGGTGGTCAGAAATACCCACATTCCGAGACTTGCGGCCTCGTGTTGTTGAATCTCATCGTCGAATTGTTCTGCTACCAACGTAGCGGGCGCTTCGGACAACTCTTTCCTCCCTGGATCGCGGGTGCGCACCGGCAATTCGGATTCAGTCGCGCTGCATTCAGATTTCTCGCTCGTGTTGCGCGAATCGCCCGGCAAGGCCAAGCCGGCCTGGAGCGCGCGGCAGCGACCCGGGACCTGGCGCTGCTCTCAATCTTCAAACCGCGTCATCGGATGCCCTTGATGGGCGCATGCTCGCTTCTCATAACTCCAGACTAGGAGACCGGGGCCGCCACCGGAGCGGGTTTCGCTCCGTAAGCGTAAGCTTCCTCCGTCACGACCGGAGTTCTGTCAAAGTTGTGGGTCGGCGGCGGAGACGGAGTCTCCCATTCCAACCCCTTGGCCTTCCACGGATTCGGGCCCGCTATCGGGCCATACTTGAGCGAATAGATGAGATAGACGATGGGCATCAAGTAGCCGACGGCAAGGATCGAAGCGCCGGCGCTGGACATGACGTTGAGAATTTGAAAGTTCGGCGGGTAGGTGGCATAGCGCCGCGGCATGCCCAGAAACCCCAGGATGAATTGAGGCCCAAATGTCAGATTAAATCCCACGAAGATAATCAGCGCCGCCAGTCTCGCCCAATAGTCCGAGTACATGCGTCCGGTCATCTTGGGCCACCAGTAGTGCAAACCGCCCATATAACCCATGATGGCGCCGCCCACCATGACGTAATGGAAATGAGCGATGATGAAATAGGTGTCGTGCAAGGCTTGATCGAGCGCCAAAGTCGCGAGAAACACCCCCGTCAACCCGCCGATCGTAAACAGGCCAATGAACCCAATGGCGTACAACATCGGAGCCGAGTAGGATATGGAGCCCTTGTACATCGTCGCCGTCCAATTGAACACTTTGACTGCGGAAGGGATGGCGACGGCCATGCTCATGGCTGAGAAGAAGATGCCAGAGTAGAGCGATTCTCCGGAGAGGAACATGTGATGTCCCCAGACCACGAAGGAAATGATGGCAATCGCAAAGCTGGAGAAGGCGACAAAGGAATATCCAAAGACGCGGCGCCGGGAAAACGCTGCCACCAACTCACTGATCACTCCCATGGAAGGCAGGATCAGAATATACACTTCGGGATGGCCAAAGAACCAGAAGAGGTGCTGAAACAGGATGGGGTCACCGCCCAGGGCTGGGTCAAAGATCCCGACATGAAACAGGCGTTCGAGTACCAGCAGAACCATGGTGATGGCGATGACCGGCATCGCCAGGACGAAGATAATGCTTCCCGCGTACAAGGACCAGATGAAGAGTGGCAAACGGAACCAGGTGAGGCCGGGGGCTCGCATCTTATGAATGGTCACGATGAAGTTCAGGCCCGTCAAGATAGAGGAGAACCCGGAAATGAATACCGCCAAGGCCGCCGACACCACATGGGTATTCAAGTAACTGGTGCTAAGCGGCGTATAGAACGTCCAGCCCGTGTCGAAGCCGCCCGCCGCGATGGAATAGAGCAGCATCGTCCCGGCCGCCATGAAGATGTACCAGCTCAGCAGGTTCAAGCGCGGGAAGGCGACGTCGCGCGCGCCAATCATCATGGGAATCAGGAAATTGCCCAGCACCGTGGGCACGGCCGGCGCCAGGAAGAAGAAGATCATGATCGTGCCGTGAGCCGTGAACAGCTTGTTGTAGGTATCTGGCTCCACGATCGCGCCCTGGGGCGAAATCAGGTTCAGGCGCATCAAACCCGCAGCGACGCCACCGATCACAAAGAAGAAACTGGTGGACAACAGATAAAGCCACGCGATGCGCTTGTGGTCCGTTGTCAGCAGCCACGACTTGATGCCGTAGTTGACATTAAGGTAGTGAACGCGTTCTTCTCCAACCGGCGGTGAAAGGGTTGGGCTGGCGGTAACCATTACTTCTTCTCCTTTGCGGGAGCTGGCCGTGCGCCCTGGGCGCCGGGCTGATTTTCCAAGGAGCGGATGTACGCAATGATCTCTAGAATCTGGTCCTCGGAGATTTGGCCCTGGAAGGTCGGCATGATCGGCTTATATCCCAGCACAATTTGAGAGGACGGATCAAGAACCGACTGCCGGATATAGGCGTCGTCAGCCACCACCGTCTGCCCCCCTTCCAATCTGACCGTGGAGCCATAAAGGCCCACAAACGGGGGCGCCTTGCCGGTACCGTGACAGGTAATGCAGCCGTACTGCTCGAAGAGCTCGGCTCCCGCGGCCGCCATGGATTGAACGTGGTGCATGCCGCCGCTCAGCCATTGCGCATAAGCGCCGCGGCTCATCACGTACACATAGCCTCGCATCGTGGAGTGCCCGGTCCCGCAGTACTGGTCGCAATAAAGACGGTACTGGCCGGTCTTGCTCGGGGTAAACCAAATCGTGCTGTAATGATCCGGCAGTACGTCCATCTTCACCCGGAACGCCGGGACGGAGAAGTCGTGGATCACGTCCTCCGAGGTCATAATTAACTCCACGGGCTCACCCACGGGAACATGCAAGGTATCGATTTCCCGCGGACCCTCGGGATGCTGGAGCTTCCACATCCACTGCTTGGCCACCACGTAGACATGAACAGCGTTCTCCGGGGGGCGGGCGTTGCGAATGAACAACTCCGCGCCCCACACAAACAGTACGATCACAATAATGATGGGGATGACCGTCCATGCAACCTCGAGGGGTATCGACCCCTGAATCTGTTCCGGAATCTCATCCTCGGATTTGCGGCGGTACTTGACCGCAAAATAAAAGAGCGCCACGAAAATCAGCCCGGTGAAAAAGGCCGAGATCGCGATCTCAACCCACATAAGAAGGTCCACGGACGGAGCCAGCGTGGAGGCTTCTTTAAGAAAATACGGCAGCCAGAGCGCCATTATTCGGAATCACCTCGACTCAACAAAAACCGCAATCAGCCTTCGGGCCGCCCCGTTCTTTGCTTCCACTCCTGCCCCACAGCGCCTTGCACCCGGAGGGCCACAAGGGGCAACGCCGGGAGCACGCCACGCAGCGGCCCCTGCGGTTTTTCCGGCCGTAACGGCCGCTCTAGACCGCCGCGTGGCGATGGCGGCCGCCGAGCGACAGAACCAGGACGAGCACGCCGATGCAAAGAACCGTCACGATGCCGGCCAGGAACAACACGCGCTGGATGATCCAGCCGTACTTCCCCGTGGCCGGATCATACTCACAGCAATACAAAATGAGCGCATCCACGGGCGAGCCAATTTGCCCGTTCGACGCCTGGATCAAGGCCAGCCGCAAAGCGTGTTCGGAGTATTCAAGTCCGTAAAAGTATTTCGAGACCTTGCCGCCGGGTGTCAAAACAATGATCCCGACGGCATGGGCGAACTGGTGCGTGCTGGGATCATAGTTATAGTGAAACCCCACGGCGTCCGCTAAAGCCCGGATCGAGGTGTCGTCACCCGTCAGAAAATGCCAGCCGTTCACCGCCGCTGGCCGGCCATAGAGACCCAGATAAATCCGCCGCTTATTGGCCGCCATCTCCGAAGTGTCGTGGGAATCAAAGCTCACCGTGACGACGTTGAACTGGTCACCGGCTGTAAATTTCTCAAGCCTCAGAACCTGGAGCAGGCTGTTCTCTTCCATGGTGCAAAGCATCGGACAAGTGAAATAGACCAAAGACAAGATCACCGGCTTTTTGCCAAAGAAATCTCCCAGCCGGACCGGCTTGCCGCTGGCATCGCGAAAAACCAGGCCCAGGGGAACTTGTTGGTTCAGGCGCTGGACAATGCCAACACCGCGCAATCGGGCTGGCATCTGTTTTGAATTCTTCAAGCCTCCGCCCGCGCCTTGTTCCATCCCGGCATCGCCGCCGACCATGGGCGGAAGGGTCTTCGCAGCGGAAGGCGCTGATTGCGGAACGGCTACGGCAAGACCAACACCCACGCTCAAAATAGCAGCCAGCATCAGCAAAAAGCGGACTCGCCCCATTCCTTGCGCCAAGATACCCTGCATTAATAGACGCCACGCTCGGCGCCCGTCGCGGGCGTTCACTAAAGGTCTTGCTTTCGATCTCATTGCTTTTGCGGTCCTTTAACCCCCACCGGTGGCGGCGCAAAGTCGCCGCGAGGGATTTCGAACGGTGTCGAAACGCCGGGCGTCACCTCGCCTGCTTTCCGCGCTGGGAATCCCTTTTGCAGCATGATATCCATGGCCTGGTCAATCGGGATATGGACAACGGTGTGTTTTGGATCGACCCAGCCGTAAGAATCAAGCGTCTCCGTCTGCTGCTTCCGATAGGTTTCGAGGTCAGTAGAAGAGGATACTTGCAGATGCGGTTCTGGAGGGATCTGGCTCTGATTCTCGAACGGGGCCACTTGCCGCTGAGTGTTTTCGCTCTTGATCACATAGTGGAACACGGCCTCGGTCACGATAAATCCCGCCAGAATCATGGCCGCCAGGATCAGTCCGAAAAGCGTCAGCTTACTGACGTCGGCATCCGTTGTTTCGTGGCCCCGGGCGACGGCGCCATGGGTAAGATTAACCTCGCTCATGTTGCAGCACTCCTTGGAAGCGGGGGTCATTCACCGGCAGCAAGGGCCTGGACTTCAACTGCGACAGGAAAATGGCCACCCAGACTCCCCCGATCCCGACAATAGCCACCCAATCTGCCCAGTGGAACTGCGGTCCGGTCGTGTTAAACGCCGGTGTCAACAGCCAGAAGATATCCAGGATACTGACCACAAACAAGAGAGCCGCCACCCAGGCCAGCAACTGCTTCTGGTAGGTCACAACGCGCTGCAGCAGAAGCAGGAACGGCACCGCGAAGTGAAAAACAATCAGAATCAACGCCACCCACGCCCATCCACCATTGGCGCGAACCACGTACCAGGGAATTTCATTCTGCAGGTTGCCGGCCCAGATAATCAAGAACTGGCAAAAGGAAAGGTAAGCCCACAGCATGGTGAAGACCAGCAGCAGGTTCCCAAAATCGTGAAAACGGTCGGGGACCAGGGCGCCGGACAGAACCTCGCTCTTCGACAGCAGCATCGCCACAATGGTAATCAACGACATCGCCCCCACTGCTTCTGTGATGACGAAGATCAGGCCGTAGATGGTGGAGAACCAGTGGGGTTCGAGCGACATCACCCAGTCAATTCCCGCCCAGCTCACCGTGAACCCGTAAATCACCATCCCCGGCCCGCTCAGATTCCGCATCTTCTTAATCAGCTCCGGATCTCCGCTTTCGTCCTGCTGCAAGGACCACTTGTTCAACAAATAGGCAATGACGATCCAGAGCGCAAAGTAAATGACGGTGCGGACCACGAAGAACGGAACATTCAGGTAAGGATGCTTATATTGCAGGATCGGGTCGGCGGCGACCGCGGCCGGCCGGGCCCAGATATAGAGGTAGCGCAACCCGAGCAAAACCGGAATAAAGAGAATCGCCATCCACAGAATCGTCCTCGATCCCGCCTCGAGCGGCCGCCTAATGACGTATCCCCAACGGCCCGCCACTAAATGATGCAGCATCAGGAGACCCAGCGACGCCAGTCCGATGCCGATCCAGAACACAATCCCCAATAAGTAGGACCTGAAGAACTGCTGGGGCCGCATGAAATATTCCGCCGCGCACAGCGCCAGGCCGATAACACCCACCACCGTGGCGATTTGCTGGGGGCGGGATAGCTCGGGTTTGAGCGATTCGCTGGAGTTCATTTTCCTTTTTCCGATAGAAGCTTCTGGCGCTCGCTGGCCGGAACATCATCGAGAGTGGCCGCCTGGCTCAGTTGCAGGGTGCGGATATATGCGGCGATCCGCCAACGGTCTTTCACGGAAACTCGGCCCGCATAGCTGTACATCGTGCCGTACCCGTTGGTCATCACGTCAAAGAAGTGGCCAACCGGCGCTTGCATGAGCCGCTGAATGTGATAAGACGGCGGCGCCGGAAATCCGCGATGCACGACCATTCCTTGGCCGGAACCCGTGTAATCATGACAAGGCGTGCAGTAGATATTGTAGCGCGCCCGTCCCCGCTCCAGATCCTGGCGAGTGATCGGGAAGGGAAAGACGTTGGCCAACTGGCCGTTGATCTGGCCGGTGTAGAGCAATTCGTCGGTGCGCAGATGTCCGCGCGCCACCGTGCCCGGTACCAACGGCCGCTCCGAGCGCCCGTCCGCGAAAAATGCGCTAGGGGCCATGGGATCGTAGCGCGGCTCGGTGTGCATGTCGTCGCGGCAGGCGGAAAGCCAGACCACCAGCAGAACACTGAGAACCAAGCCGGCGCCGCGCATCAAACCCCGGCCGCCAAATAACGCCCGATGGGAGGCCGAACCGCCGCGAGCATCCGCCGGGACGGCCAACGTCCACGCGGCCCTGCGAAAATCACGGATTGGATTCCATGGTTTCAAAGCTTCCAGCTCCATCCGGCAGTCCCTCCATCGAGGACCTTGCGGCAATTCACACCGGCACTTCATTGACTTCTTTGGGTTGCAGGGAACTCAGGAAGTCCCTCGTTCCCTCCAGATCGAACTTCCGGTCCCGCGCCTTGATGCACAGGAAAAACTTGTCGCGAGTCGCCCGCTCAAAGTGCGGCGCGTTAAAAACCGGGTGATAGGGCGTCGGAAACCCATCGATGATGATCATGCCGAATACGCAGAAGAGCGCAGCAAAAAGAATCGTCAACTCGAAAGTGATGGGGATAAACATCGGCCAACTGTAATAGGGCTTGCCGCCGATATCCAGAGGGAAGCCAAACGAGTTGGGGTAAACTTGCAGATAAAATCCCCCAAAGCATCCGATGAACCCCCCAATAATCGTGATCAGCGGTAACCGGGTCTTGGGAAATCCAACTGCCTCCGCAAGCCCTTCGACGGGAAACGGTGCATAGGCGTCCATCTCACGGTAACCCGCTTCGCGGGCAGCCCGAGCTCCCCTAACCACGTCCTCCGGCCGGTCAAACTCGGCGATGAGCCCATACATGGGGGTTCGCTTGGCTGTTTCACTCATGGCATTCCACCCAGCCGGATTTCCAGGCTCCGCTCATGCATATTTTGCTTGCTGGTCACCACCGTGCGCATCTTCCTCCGCGGTCTTATGAACCAATTCCCGGACCTCAAAGATGGAAATGGCCGGGAGCAGGCGGATGAACAAATAGAACAACGCCAGGAACAGGCCCAACGATCCGGTGAGCACCGCCCAGTCCCACTTGGTCGGATAATAGATTCCCCAAGCTGAGGGCGTGAAGTCGCGGTGCAGACTGACCACGATGATCACAAAGCGCTCCAGCCACATTCCGAACTGCACGACGGTGGCGATCAGGAACAGCGCCAGCGGACTCGTGCGCAGCTTGTGAGACCAGAGTGTGGTCATGGGGATGACGAGGTTGCAGGCGATCAATATCCAGTACCAATGGCGGTAGGGTCCAAACATGCGATTCATCATCATGAAGCTTTCGTACTTGTCGGCGCTGTAAAACGACATGAACGTTTCCATGACGTAGCTATAGGTGACGATGAAGCCGGTAGCCAGCAACAACTTCCCCATGTTATTCAGGTGGCGCACGGTGATGAACGACTCGAGGTGATAGAACTTGCGGAGCGGAATGCCCAACATGATCACCATCGCAAAACCGGAATAAATCGCACCTGCGACGAAGTAAGGCGGGAAGATGGTGCTGTGCCAGCCAGGAACCAGCGCAATGGTAAAGTCGAAGCTCACTACCGTGTGCACCGAAACCACCAGAGGTGTGGCGATGCCGGCGAGCAGTAATGACGCCATATCATGTCGCTTCCAGTGAACCGCAGACCCTCTCCATCCGAGCGACAGGAATCCGTAAATCTTCTTCACAAACAGGTTCTTGGCTTTGTCGCGCAACGAACCCATGTCGGGAATCAACCCGGTGTACCAGAACAGCAAGGAGACCGTGAAGTAGGTTGAAACCGCGAACACGTCCCACACCAGCGGGCTGCGGAATTGCGGCCAGACGCCCATGGTGTCGGGGTAAGGAAAGAGGTAGTAAAAGAGCCAGGGGCGGCCCATGTGGAGGAGGGGAAACATGCCGGCGCACATGACCGCAAAAATCGTCATGGCTTCCGCAAAACGGTTAATGGAAGTCCGCCAGCGCTGGTGCATGAGCAGCAGGAAGGCTGAAATCAGCGTGCCGGCGTGTCCAATTCCGATCCACCATACAAAATTGGTGATGGCGAAGGCCCAGGCCACGGGAATGTTAATGCCCCAAATTCCTACGCCAATGGCGAACAGATAGCTGATCGCCATGTTCAGGATCAGCACAAAGATGATGGCGATCGCAAAGCCCACCATCCAGCCCTTGGGGGTCTTCTTGGTGAGTACCAATCCGCCGATTTTGTCGCTGACCGAGGCATAGCTCTCCCCGCCGCCAATCCACGGGCTCTCGGGTGTGACGACTGAGGGCTTTTCCTCGGTCACGGGGTCCATCGTGCTACTCCTTGATCTCGGGATTGGGATTGCGCAATTTCGCCAGATAGGTGGTGCGCGGCCGAGTATTCAGATCAGTGAGCAGGCTGTATTTACGCGACTGCGCCTTCACTTGAGCGACTCGGCTGTTAGGATCGATGATGTCCCCGAACACGATAGCCTTCGTGGGACACACCTGCTGGCAGGCCGTCTCGATCTCACCATCCTGGATGGTGCGACTCGCCTCTTCCGCTTTGATCCTGACTTCATTAATCCGCTGGATGCAGTATGTGCACTTTTCCATCACGCCGCGGCTGCGCACCGTCACGTCAGGATTGCGCAGCGCAAAGAGGCTGGGCGTGTTCCAATCCGAATACAAATAAAAGTTGAAGCGCCTGACCTTGTAGGGGCAATTGTTGGAGCAGTAGCGGGTGCCGACGCAGCGGTTGTACACCTGCTCGTTGATGCCTTCCGGGCTGGTCACGGTGGCGCCCACGGGACAGACGTATTCACACGGCGCATTCTCGCACTGCATGCACGGGACGGGCTCATTATAGATTTGTGGCGCCTCCAGACTCCCCTGGAAATAGGAGTCGATCCGAATCCATTGCATCTCACGGCCCCGCGAGACCTGATCCTTGCCCACCACAGCGATATTGTTCTCCGCCTGGCAGGCGATCACGCAGGCATTGCAGCCGATGCAGGCGTTGAGATCGATCGACATTCCCCACTGGTAGCCGGTCTTATAGTTGTACGGAGGATAGAGCGACGGAGCCTTCGTCGTCTCGTCGGCGGGATCCATGGCAAAGTCGGGATTCTGCTTGAATTCGTCCAGCGTCGCCACCCGCACCAAACCCCGGTTAAACGCCGCCTGGCTTTCGACTTCTTCCGTGGTCACGCCCTTCTTCAGCACGTGATGAGCCTGGGTGGTGACGAGGGGATACGTCTTACCCGTCTTCTTGACTTGCAAGCCGGAGGCAAACCAGGGCGCCTGCGAAGAGCGGATGGCGTAGGCATCATAACCAATCCCGGTGCCGATGCGTCCCGCCCGGCGGCGTCCGTAGCCGAGGTAGACGACCACGCAGTCGTCCGCCTGCCCCATCGAAATCCAAGCCGGGGCATTGACGCTTCGCCCCCCCATGGACACCTTGAGGACGTCCTGATTACTGATGCCCAGCCGTTCGGCGGTGGCGGGGCTGATCGAAGCCACGTTATCCCAGGTCAGCTTGCTGATGGGCTTCGCCAGCTCTTGCAGCCAGCCGTTGTTAGCGAACTGACCGTCCAAGACGGTCGGATCCGGGCGGAACACCAGCTCCAGACCGCCTTCCCCGGCGCTCGTCGCGCCGGACGAATCAAAGTCCGCCTTCAGCGCCACCTGCTTCGCCGCCAGCGCGGTGCCGGGAATCACGCCCTTCTCCAGCCATGTATCCCACTCGACGTCAAAGTCCGCGCCGGGCTTTTGCTTCATCCAGTATTCGCGCACAATGGCATGGGTCGTCCGACCTTCCTGTCCCTGCAGGACGGTGAGGATTTCATGCGCGGTCACGCCGTTATAGAGCGGAGCAATCAAAGGCTGGATAATTCCCGCCGTCCCGTCGTAGGCGCGCGCGTCGCCCCAGGACTCCAGATAATGCGCCGCCGGAACGTGCCAGTGGCAATATTCCGCCGTCTCATTGTGGTAGAGGCTCAGATGGATGCGCAGCTTCGCCTTTTGCAGCTTGTCCAAAAACGGAATGTCCGCGGGCGCGTTGTAAGCGGGGTTGACACCAAACATCACAAGCGTCTCAACCACTCCATTGTCCAGATCGGAAGCCAACTCCCGCAGGGACTGCAGTTGGTCCATGGGGCTGGCCTCAACCGGCTCGGTGTAAGTCACCGTCTTGCCCACGGCGCCCAGAGCGTCATTCATGGCGTGCGCCAAAGCATGGACAACGGGTGGCTGTTGCTCACCGGCCACGACCAGGCAAGCGCCCTTGTGATTCTGGAGATCGCGGACCACCGCCTCAATCCAGCCGGCCGGAATCCCGGCGGGCGCCGTCACCACCGAATTCACCTTCACGCCGAGCTGCGCCGCCAGCGACCTCGCCACCGCCTCCACTTCCCCCGACTTCAAGCGCAGCCGGTGGTCGGCCTGCACGCCGGTCACGGTGGGCACGCACTCCACCGTATAAAGGCGGTTCATGGTGGAACCCGGCCCGGTCACCCGGCGCTTGTCCGAAAACTCGCGGGCATATCGCACGGCGCCGGGGCCGCTCATCAGGAAGTCGGAATCCAGCGTCACCACGACGTCGGCCCGGTCAAAGTGGTAGACCGTCTCCACATACTCCCCGAAAGCCAGCTTGACGCCAGCGCGCACGTTGTCGCGCGCCAGAGGTTCGTACTGATGCCATTTGGCCTGGGGGAATTGCGTCAGGATATCGTGAAATTGATCGGCCAAAGTCGGCGAGGTCACGGTCTCGGTCAGGAAACTCAATCCGGCGCCCTTCTTCAGCAGATACGTGACTCGCAGCTCCTTCAAGAGGTCCAGAAAATCGCTGTAGCTGCCGACGCGCCCTTCTTGCAGCACCACCTGCGAACGGTCCGGATCATACATATCGAGGAGCGAAGCCTGCCCGAAGATATCCGTCGAACCCAGACTCGCGGGATGGTCCGGATTGCCCTCCGACTTGGTCGGACGCCCCATGTGGCTTTCCACCAGCAGGCCCCTGCCATAACCTTGGAAGGGCATGGAAGTGGCGTAAAACAGGGGAATGCCGGGAACCACGTTCTCCGGGGCGTTGACGTAAGGCACGAGATGTTCGGTGGGCAGCTTGGTGCAGGCGGTGAGTCCGAGAAGCGTCGCGGCGCCGCCCGTCACCTTCAGAAAATCGCGGCGGCTGATCCCCAGCCTCGACTTGGGATCGTCGTAGGGATACTCGTGATCGCGGAAATCGCGAAATTCCCGGCTATCGGCCATCTCATCAAGGCCTCGCCACATCCGCTTCCCGTCCGACTTCGCCAGGGCCGAACGCACGGCGGCCAGATCGACTGGCGTCTGCAACTTTTCTTTACCGCTCATGAGCTCCACCTGCACAATGGGTTTAACGGTGACAAGTGTAACAATCCATGATTTGGCGCGCACTCTTGATCTGGTATTCCTTCACCAGCCGCCGGCCGAGCTCGTCCTGGTTCGGAGGCGGTTTGTACGTCACGCTGAAGACATACTGCCGGGGCCGCACATAACGCCACGGATGCTTGTGGCAGTTAATGCACCACCGCATATAGAGATCGTTGGCCTTCCAGGTGATGGGCATGTCGCCCACGGGCCCGTGGCACGTAGTGCAGCCAATCCCCTTGTGAATGTGGATGCCGTGATTGAAATAGACAAAATCCGGCAGCGCGTTGACTCGAGTCCACACCAGAGAAGTGTTTGTGGCATAACTGTAACGCACCGGTTCGAGCATGGGGCTGTTCACCCAGATCTTGGAATGGCAGCTCATGCAGGTATGGGTTGGAGGAATGCCCGCGAACGAAGAATATTCCACCGAGACGTGGCAATACCGGCAGTCGATGCCCTCGCCGCTGACGTGGTGTTTGTGGCTGAAGGGCACGGGCTGGGGCAGCGGCCGCCCCACATTGGTATAATAAGGAGAGAACTCGACTCGCCAGGAGATGTAGCCGAGTCCACATACCAGAAACACGACTCCGTACACACTGAATCGCGCTAGGGTGTTGCTGCTTTTATGAAAGACTTGCGGCATGAGATCAACCGGTAAAAGATTGCCGACCGCTCCGGAAACCCATGGCCTCGTCATCCCGGGCGATCCGGCCGGGCGAGAGGGGAAACACGTCATAGGCGCCCTGTTTTTACTGCTTCACCCGGCGCGCCACTCGCGGGATGACGATGCCTCCCGCACGGTCACATGACTGTGCACCCCGGTCGCGCCTCCATCCGCGGACTGATTAACGTCGGTTCCGCAAGCGAGAAAACACCGGGCCAGCCTGAAGAATTTGGTGATACTCTGCCGGAGAAGCCGGATTGAATCTTGCAACTAACCCGGCAGTATACAAGCAAGTTTTGAACCGTGTCAATTTTTATCTGCAAGAAAACTCGATTCGTCTGCGCTTTCCGAACTCGCATTCAGCGCCCGAGTTGCGCTACGGTCAGATCCTCGCGTACAAATAATCCGTGAGGACCGGTCTGGGCTAAATCCATTTGCGTTCCAGGTCCGCCCTTCGGGTATTTCCACAAAGGCCCCTGGTTGAATCGCAGCGAAGGCCAATCCGGGTCGAGCGATTTCCGCAATGCCTAAAACCGGAAGTCGAAAATTATAATCCGAGAACACGAAGTTAGGAGAGAAAAAATTATGGCCCTGACGATTGAGGAGAAAAAAATGGGTGGGGTTACCGTGCTCAAAATTTCCGGGAGAGTCTCATTGGGCGACGAAAGCAGCATGCTCCGCACTCGCCTGAAGGACACAGTCGCTTCGAGCGTCAAGCAGATCGTGCTCGATCTTTCCGAAGTCAGCTACCTTGACAGCGCGGGCCTGGGAACACTGGTCGCAGGTTTCACCTCAGCGCGCAACCAGGGAGCCAATCTAAAGCTGGCGAACCTGACTCGCAAGCTTCACGAGCAGCTTCAAATCACCAAACTCGTGACGGTCTTCGAGGTGTTTGACAGCGTTGATGCCGCTGTCAAATCTTTCGCGTAAGCAACGGCGTCATAGGCGGCGGCCGGGCCGGGACAGCTTTTCTATACAGGGCGCATTAAGTGTTTGCGCATGGATGGCCGAATAGATTGTCAGGGCATGGCTTCAGCC
>JBOGKI010000035.1:0-15515 GCA_050745605.1 Terriglobia bacterium
GTAGAGGGTCCACACGTCGCGTTGGATGACGCTTTGTGACCACCCGTCGGCCAGAATGTGATGGGTACTGATGACCAGCACGTGTTCCTGAGGCTGAAGGCGAAACAGGCGGAATCGAATCAAGGGGCCCTTCGCCAAGTCAAACGGGGCGCTGGCCTCCGCGCGGATAACCTCCCAAAGGCTCGCTTCCCGCTTCGCGTCAGGGACGTCCTCAAGCGAAGTCAGCTGTAGAGTGGTTTTTCGTGACGGCGCGATGAGCTGAACTAGCTCCCCGTTCACGTTGTCGAAGGTGGTGCGCAACGTTTCGTGACGGTCGATGAGAAGCTGCACGCTTTTCTCGAGGCTCGGTTGAGACAACGTCCCCGTCAGCCGGACGCAGGCCCGCATGTGAAGCGCAGGGTTTCCAGGCTCAAACTCTTCAAGCATCCAGAAGCGCCGCTGCGCAACACTCGAGGGCATCAGGTAGGGTTCCTGAGACAAGGTGAATGGAGGAACTGCGGTGGGCGCAGTATCTGCCTCGGCGTTGGTAGATCCAAGGGATGGCGGGGGCGGCGCATCCGGGGGAGCGGGCGGATCGGCTGGAGGAGGGACAGAGGGTCTCTGGCCCCCGCCCGGCCCAGCGCCACCCAAGAACGGGAGCTCAGAAATGCGGCGGTTGGGATTGTCAACGATGCTCTCAAGCAACCGCCGGTAGTTGGTGAGCAGGCCATTGATGGTGCTGGCCGCAAACAGGTCCGTGTTGTACTCACAGGCGAGGCGCCAACCTTCGGTCCGCAGCACCAGGAAGACATTCAAGTCATAGAGCGCTCCCTGCGATTTCGAAGGAATGACGGTTAGCTTGACTCCCGAGAACTCCAGAGGTTTCACGGGGTCTCGCTGACAGATAAAGTTGACGCGAAACAAAGTATGGTGGCTGGGATAATCGCAGGGACGCAATTCTCTCAGTACTTGTTCGAACCGGACATTCTGGTGGGCGAGCGACTGCAACCCCACGTCCTGAACCTGGATCACGAGTCTGAGAAAGTTCGGATCTCCCGCCAGATCCATCCGTAAGACGACGGTGTTGATAAACAGACCGATCAGCGATTCGAGCTCGACGCTGCTCCGGCCGGCGATCTGTGTGGCCACGCCAAAATCGGTCTGTCCGCTGTATTGATGCAAGACGATGGCGAGCGCCGCCAGCATGGTGTTGAAGAAGGTTGCGCCCGCGCGGTTGGCGATTTCCTTCATCGCCTCCGTCAGCTTCACGGGCAAGAGGATGGATGTAATCGTAGCATCGTAGGTCGGGAAATTGGGCCTGGGTTGATCGGTGGGAAACTCCAGCAGGGGAAGACCCCCGAGCTGCCCTTTCCAGTAAGCAAGTTCGTTCTGGACGATCTGACTCCCGGCCTGCTCCCGCTGCCAGACCGCGAAGTCTCCATACTGCACAGGCGGGGCGGGAAGAACCGGCGCCACGCCTCTGGAATAGGCCTCGTACAAGGCTCCCAGCTCATTCGAGATAAGTCCGATGGACCAGTAATCCGCAACGGAATGATGGGGCGTCACCAGCATAACGTGCTCATCATCCTCCACTCTGATCAGGCTTACTCTGAAGAGCGGACCCACTCGCAAGTCAAAGCCCCGGCGCGCCTCCTCAAAAGAAATCCTGTCGGTTTCGGCATCCCGCTCGGCTTTGGGAAGATGGCGCAGATCGGTGACGGGCACTTCGATCCTTAGGGAGGGCCTGATCACCTGAAAGGGCTGACCGTCGATGAGAGTGAGGGTGGTGCGCAGTGACTCATGACGGCGCACAATTTCGTTGAACGCGCCTGCCACCCAGTCCTGATTCAGAAGGCCTTGCAAACGGAAACGCACCGGCACCATCCAGGTCGGATTACCAGGATTCAACCGGTCTAGCGCCCAGAACCGCTCCTGACCGAGTGACGTGGGAAGGATGTAGACGTCTCCCGCCTCCGGACCCGACGGGCCGGGGCTTCCCTGCGATGGAACGCTGGGTTGAACCATCGCTCCGCTGATGGATGCCCGCTTGTTCATGATGTGAATTGCCTCACCCGGTATTTCTCCCGAGCGACCGGCACGATGGAGGGCATCGCCGTTTTTCCCCTCCCACCATCTTCCATGCCGGTCTCAAACTGCGCCAACAACGAGGCAATGGTGCGGTGCTTCAAAAATTGCGCTGGAGCAATCGTGATGCCCGCTTTGCCCGCCCGGGCTGCAATCTGGAAGATATGCAGCGAGTCCGCGCCTAATTCAAACAAATTGTCACGGATACCCACTCTCTCCAGGTGCAGAACCTCCGCCCAAATACCGGCTAACAGCTTCTCGTGCTCGGTGCGCGGGGCGACAAATTCTCTTGCCCGGCTCGCACCGGCGCTGTCGAGCAGCGGTAAGGCCTTCCGGTGGATCTTGCCGTTGGGCGTGAGCGGCATGGCATCCATCCGGATGACTGCCGAGGGCAGCATGTAGTTGGGTAATTTTCCGGTCAGGAACTCGCGGACAGCGGTAATGGTTAATGCCTGCTGATCGCTGGTGAGATACGCTACCAGGCGTTTATCACCCGGGATGTCCTCACGGACTATCACCACGGCCTCACGAACGCCTGGGTAGCGCTTCAGCGCCGTCTCAATCTCACCCAGCTCGATCCGGAATCCACGCAGTTTCACTTGATTATCGAGCCTGCCGAGGAACTCGATCGTGCCATCAGGTAAGCGGCGAACTAAGTCGCCCGTTTTGTAAATCCTTGCTTCCAGATGCATGCTGAACGAATTGCTAACGAATTTCTCTCCTGTCAACTCGGGCCGGCGCAAATAGCCTCGCGCCAGACCCTCGCCGCCAATGTGCAATTCGCCCGGCACGCCAATGGGCGCCAATTGGCCATTGGCATCGAGCACGTAGAATTGCGTGTTGTCGATGGGCGGACCGATCAGCACCGGTCCTTCTCCAGCCTTCACTTCCCCCGTCGCCGACCAGATTGTCGTTTCGGTCGGCCCGTACATGTTCCACACCGTGTTGACGCGCTTCACCAGTTCGTTCGCCAATTCCCGGGGAAACGCTTCGCCTCCGCACCAGACTTTCAGCCGGGGATTGCCGTCCCACCCGGCCTCCAGCAGCAGTTTCCAAGTTACTGGGGTCGCCTGCATCACGGTGGCGCCGGAAGTTCTAAGGCGCGCCAAGAGTTGGTTGCCGTCTGCAGCGGTCTCACGGCTGGCGATCACGAGCTTCGCCCCAACACACAATGGTAAGAAAAGCTCCAACCCTGCGATGTCGAACGACAGCGTGGTCACCGCCAGCAGCGTGTCCTGTGCCCCCAGACCAGGTTTCTTGCGCATCGAACTCAGTAGATTGACGACCGCACGATGCGGAATTTCGACACCCTTGGGCCTGCCGGTCGAGCCCGATGTATAGATGACATAAGCGAGAGCTTCGGAAGTTACGGCGACATTCGGTGCATCAGTGCTCTCCTGGCCGAAATCCTCCCAGTTCGTGTCCAAGTAAACCATGCGAGTTCCGCCGATGGACAGATTCTGCGCCAGTCTTTGCTGCGTCAACAGAACCGACACACTGGCATCGGCCAAGACAAATGAGATGCGTTCCGGCGGATAGGTCGGATCCATGGGAACATAAGCACCGCCCGCCTTCAGCACCCCCAACAGGCTGACAATCATATCCACGGAGCGTTCGACGAACACTCCGACCAAAACGCCGTGTTTGACGCCAAGTCTTCCCAGGTACCTGGCCAACTTGTTCGCTTGCCGGTCCAACTGTGCGTAGCTTAGCTCTTCACCTTCAAACACCACTGCCACCGCATCCGGAGTCGCCTTCACCTGCGATTCGAACAACTGATGCACGCACGTATTTCTTGAGTACTCTGCAGCCGTCGCATTCCAGTCAACAATCATTTTCCAGCGATCGGCTTCACTCAGCAGAGGTAACCTCGAAACCGGCTGTGTCGCATCCGCCACCATCCCTTCCAGCAATGTTTCGTAATGGCTTAGCCAGCGGCCAATGGTCTCTTCGTTAAAGAGTCCGGTGTTGTAGTCGCAATCCAGCGTGAGACCGTCTTTCGATTCGACGATGTTGAGAAAGAGATCGAAGTTGACAAAACTCTTGGGGTTGGGGTCGACTTCGGCTTCGAATCCGTCAAAGCGGATCCCTTCACCCACGCGTTCCAGGTTGAACTGGACTTCCGTCAATGGCAGCCGGCTTGGATCGCGCTGCAAAGAGAGCTTGCGGACTAATCTTCCATACGTATAGTTCTGGTGTTCATAACCATCCAAAACTACCTGTTTCATTTGCGAGAGATATCCGGCGGCGGTGGTGTTGGGCGCGAAATGGCCGCGCAATGGAATGAAATTCACGCAATGGCCGATTAATACCCCATCTTCAAGGAGGGACTGACCTGCGGTGGGAATACCGACGACAACCTCTTCCTGCCCGCTGAGACGATTTAGTAAGATCTGGAAACCTGAAAGCAAAGTGACAAACAGAGTACAATTCTGCTTCGCCCCTAGTTTCTTAATGTTGTTACAGGACGCCGCCCCAATCTTCCGGCGGTACGTCGCTCCCCTGAACTCTTTCACGGACGGGCGTGGGCGGTCCACCGGCAGGTCAAGCAGCGGCGCCGGTTGCTGAAACTGCTCCAACCAATACTTCTCGACCTTCGCGCCTTCCGGGCTATCCAAGAATTCCTTTTGCGACCTCGCGTAAGCTGCAAAACTCATTGCAGCAGGAAGATCACAGGCGATGCCACAATTCAGGGCATTGTAAACTTTGGCAAGTTCGTCCAGCAGGACGTTGGTGGACCACCCATCGCAAATAATATGGTGCGATGTAACAATCAGAAGCTCGTGTTGCCGGTCCATCCTCACCAACTGGGCGCGAAGCAGCGGACCCTCAGCCAGCCGGAAGGGCGTATGAGCATCATCCCGGATGATCTGCCGGAGGCGAAGCTCGCGGCTGTCCACATCTAAACCAGTCAAGTCCAGAGTCGGGATCTCTACCTTCCATGCCGGGGCAAACCGCTGAACATTGCCCTCGGCACTGAATGAGGTCCGCAGGGCATCGTGGCGGTCAACAATTCGTTGAATCGCCTCTTTGAGCGCAGATTCATTCACCTTGCCGCGCATATGCAGGGTGAAGGACTCGTTATAACTGCAGGATGCCTCTTCACCAAGCTGATCCGAAAGCCAGACTTCAAGTTGGGGCTCGGTCACAGGGGCTTCGCGAACCGGTTCGGGCCCGGCGGCGGCCACAGCAGGGACCTCGACGCCAGCCGTTTGTCCCGCCATCGTCGGCTCTGGAAAGAAGCCCGCTTTCTGCATGTCCGCGACGCTTTCTTTGAAGGCGCTGATGATCCGCGCAATGTCGGCGTCAGTGTGCGCGGTGGTCAGGAAGCACGGGAAGCCCTCCAGGACGTGAATCCCCTTCATGCGCAAGCAGTAATAGAACAGGCTCGCGAAACGCTCTTCAGCCGGGAAACCAAAGTAGAAGACACTTCCGAAACTCTCGACGCGCGTGGGAACCGAGTTCGATGCGAAGACCTCATTAATGGCTTTGACCAGGCTGGCCGTTCGTTCGGTAAGCCGCTCCTGTAGCGCCGGGCCTTGCTCCTTGAAGTACTGCAGCACCGCCTTCGCTGCCGCGAGCGCCAGCGGATGTCGCACGAACGTGCCCGCAAAGAACGTGACACCGGCCTCAGGATAGGAATCATCCCCGAATTGCCACATCCCGCCGTCCAGCGCATCCATGAACGCGGCTTTCCCCGCAAGGATGCCAATGGGCATTCCACCCGCAACCACCTTGCCGTAAGTGGCAAGATCGGCCCGGATATCGAAGATCACCTGGCAGCCGCCCGGATGGACGCGGAAGCCGGTCACGACCTCATCGAAAATCAACGCGACGCCTGATTCCTGCGTGATCTGGCGAATCTCCTTCAGAAACTCGACGGGCTGCAAATGAGGATGGCGGCTCTGCACGGGCTCGACGAGGACGGCCGCCAGGTCTTTCACATTCTGGCGGATCCATTCGAGCGATTCGGGCGTACCATAATCGAGCACCGTCAGGTTGGCAACCTTTTCGCGCGGAATTCCAGGGGCAATGGGAGCCGATTGCGGCACTCCCGCCTTATTCTTGAATCCCTTCACGAGGACTTCATCGAACATTCCGTGATAGGCCCCGGCAAAGAGCGCCACTCTGCTGCGGCCGGTCACCGTGCGCGCCACGCGCAGGGCGGCCGTCACAGCTTCCGAGCCAGTGTTGCAAAATGTCATGCGCTCATTCCCGGTCATCTCGCAGAACATTCTTGCAACTTCGCCCGCCAGTGGAGTCTGCGGTCCAATCTCGAAACCCTCATGGAGCTGCTGTTCGATAGCCCGCTCGACGAAGTCGGGGCGGTGTCCGAGCATGATCGGCCCGAAGCCGTTCAGGATGTCAATGTACTCATTGCCATCCACATCCCACAGTCTCGAACCCTTGGATCGCACCGTAGTAATGGGGTAGACCATCTCTTTCCACGGGGAGCGGAAACCTGAGACGACGCGCGGGTCGGCGAGCGGCCGCCGGTATTGTTGCGTCATGCTCTTCGATTTGGCGGTGCGCTTCGAGTACTGCTCGATGAGAGCCTGGAGAGCCGTCCCCTGGCGCTCGTTAATTTGCTCTGAAATGCCCTTTTGTGGCGGCTTATATGGGCCGAAGGGTTTGAATTCCTGCTTCGTCCCCGCCACCGCGGCGGACGGAGTGGCTGAGGCGAAGCTGGGGGCGGATGCGTTGGATGGGGTGGCTGGCGCGGGCGGGCGGGGCGGTCCGGCGGGAGCTGCGGGTGCTGGCGCTGCCGGAGCTGGCGAAGCAACGCGCATGGCTTCGAGCTGCTTTGCGAACAATTGATTCATAGCCTGGAGTTGCTCGCGCATCAGGCGTTCCACGGGAGACTCAGCCATTGGAATATCTCCATTTCTCTCTGCGGTAGGTGCCGCCAGCTCCACCGGTGCGGAAGGCGCTTCGGCGGCCGGGGCAGGCTCCGAAAGGATCTCGGGTGAAAGCTTGCTATCGACATATACCGCCAGGGCGTCCAGGGTTGACTGATCGCCGAGAAGCTGCCGGAACGTAATCTTTAAGCCGAAGCGGCTTTGAAGGGCCTGGCTCACCTGGGTGAGAAACAAGGAATCAAAGCCCATTTCCAGAAAAGTCGCCGAGCCGTCTGCCTGCGAGAGGTCCATGCCGGAGAGTTCGTCGAAAATCTCGGCGAGCATTGTGCGGATTCTATTTACTCTGCTCGGAGTATTTACCGCGGGAACACCGGCCGGGGGGGATTGCGCGCTGACGTTCATGAGTTCTCTTTCCTCCGCAACGGGTCTTACGGAGTTAGTGGATTGTGATTGCAGACTTTCCGCTGGTGCGGCGGGAAATAAAGCTCCAACCTCTTCCAACGGGGGCGCTCCCAGCCAGTAGCGTTTGCGTTCGAATGGATATGTCGGTAACGACATCCGTTGTCGGCGCTCCCCTTTATGGACCGCCTGCCAATCCGGTTGAACTCCAGCCAACCACAGCGAACCGAGTGCGCTCATCAGGCTCGTCCCGTCACCCTCACCCGTGAAACCATCCGACAGCGAGGAAACAATCAACTGTTCAGTCGAGACTCCGGGCTGCTGACGCGCCAGCGCGCTGAGCACGTTGCCAGGGCCGGCTTCCAAGAGAACACGGTTCGGGTTCCTTCGCAGCTCGCCGATGCCCGAGGAAAATTGCACCGCTTCGCGGAAATGGCGCGCCCAGTAAGCCGGGTCGGTCGCTTGGTCTTCCGTAATCCAGGCGCCGGTGACCCCGGAGATGTAGGGAATCTGCGGCGGACTCAGGCGCGCTTGCGAGACGCGCGCGGTGAAGGGCTCGATGATGGGATCCATCATGGCTGAATGGAAGGCGTGCGAAGTTACCAGCCGGCGGCAGGCAACTCCTTCGCCGCTCAGTTGCTGCTCGAACGTTTCGAGCGCATCAAATGGTCCGGCCACAACGCACAACGACGGCGAATTCACCGCAGCCAGCGACAGATGGCCATTGAGGCGCCTGCGAACTTCGGCATCTGGCAGGCGCACGGAGAGCATCCCGCCCCCCGGCAGAGCCTGCATCATCCGCCCGCGCGCCGCGACCAGCGCCAGCGCATCTTCGAGCGTAAACACATCCGCGAGGCACGCCGCCACGAATTCTCCGATGCTGTGGCCGAGCATAGCCTGCGGGCGAACTCCCCAGCTCATCCAGAGCCGTGCCAGCGCGTACTCGATCGTGAAGATGGCTGGCTGGGCGATGATCGTATCCGTCATCCGGCGTTGGGCTTCTTCGGACGCGCCCGCCGGCGGGTAGAGCAGAGCCTGGAGGTTCAGCCCGAGATACGGCTGGAGGATTTCAGCGCAGCGGTCAACCGTCTCGCGGAAGACCGGCTCGGCCGCATAGATTTCCCGGCCCATGTTTGCGTACTGGGATCCCTGGCCGGGGAACAGAAAGATCACTTCGGGGTTTTCGCTGGGCCGCAAGCGGGTCTGCAGGCGTTTGCGGTCACGCTGCGAGAGCGCAGAAACTGCCTCCGCCACACTGCGAGCGACCACGGCGCGGCGGCAGGGGAACGCCCGACGCCCGGCCTGGAGTGTCCAGGCGGCATCAGCCAAGCTCACATCCGGATGAATTTTGAAATATTCGGCAAGGTTATCTGTCGCGCTTTCAAGCGCTCTTTCGGTGCGCGCGGAAATGACTAAGAGTTGCGCGGGCCGCGCCGTCGGCTCGAAATCTTGAGACGGCGCCTGCTCGAGCACGACATGCGCGTTGGTCCCGCCGACGCCGAATGCGCTCACGCCGGCACGCCGTGGCATGTTTTCCGCTTTCCATTCGGCCGGCCCGGAGTTCACATAAAACGGACTGTTCTCGAGATCAAAGTTCGGATTCGGCTTCTTGAAGTGGAGCGTCGGCGGAAATAAGCCGTGGCGGACCACATGCGTCGCGTGAATTAGGCCGGTGACGCCGGCTGCGATATCCAGGTGGCCGACGTTGGTCTTGGCGGTGCCAATAGCACAGAATCCCTTGCGATCGGTGTGCGCCCGGAAGGCCTGCGTCAGCGCCGCAAGCTCAATCGGATCACCCAGCGGCGTGCCGGTGCCGTGGGCCTCAATGTAACCGATGGTTCCCGGATCCACGCCAGCAGCTTCTTGCGCCAGCACGATAACCCGTGCCTGGCCTTCCACACTCGGGGCGGTGTAGCCAACTTTTGCAGAACCGTCGTTGTTGACCGCGAAGCCCCGAATCACCGCGTAGATCTGATCTCCGTCGCGTACCGCATCTTCAAGGCGCTTCAACAACACCACTGCAACCGCGCTGCCAAACACGGTTCCCTCGGCGTCCGCATCGAAGGTGCGGCAGTGGCCGTCGGGTGAAACCATGCCCCCTTCCTGATAATAGGACCCGCGCCTCTGCGGGAAGGTAATCGAACTTCCGCCCGCCAGCGCCATATCGCTCTGATAGGTCAGCAGAGAATGGCAATCCTGAGTGACGGCCAGCAGGGACGTCGAGCAGCCCGCTTGCATCGTGAAGCTCGGCCCGCGCAGGTTCAGTTTGTAGGAAACCCGCGTCGAAAGAAAGTCCAGGTTGTTCCCCATCATCTCAGGATAATTGCCCACCTGGTAGCCGCCTGTGAATTTCTGGATGAAACCGGGGTTCGTGCAGAGCCGGGAAAGAAAATAAGTGCTCGTGCTGCTTCCGGCATAGACGCCGATCGGGCTCGGATAATTGGAGGGATCATACCCCGCGTCCTCAAATGCTTGCCAGCAACACTCCAGGAACAGCCGCTGCTGCGGGTCCATCAACTCAGCCTCGCGAGGATAAATACCGAAAAACTCCGCGTCGAAAAGATCCACCTCATCGAGGATGGAGCGCGCCCGGACGTAATTGGGATCCCGAGCGAGTTCGGCCGCGCCCGGAACCTCCAGATCCTCCACGCGGAAACGGGAAATTGCTTCAATCCCATTGAGCTGGTTGCGCCAGAACTCAGCAACGCTTTTGGCGCCGGGAAAGCGCCCGGCCATGCCAATAATCGCCACGCCGTCCGTCAGAGGGTCCTGCATGTCGCGTGAAGTCACAATACACCGCCCGCCCGGCGCTCGCGCTCCCGGGCAAATGCTTCGCGCTGTTTTTGGGCCTGCTGTTGCACATGAGAGAACGAAGGCGTGCTTGATTCCTTCTCAGTGAGGTGCTGGGCAAGCATTCGAACTGTAGTGAACTCGAACAAATCCGTCACCGCAATCTCCGTTTGCATGAGCTTCTGCAAATTTGAATGGACGGCGACCAGCAGCAGTGAGTCGCCCCCGAGGTCGAAAAAATTGTCATCCAGCCCCACCCGCTCAACCCGCACAATGCGTCTCCACAGATCGGCAATTGTTTGTTCTAAATGCGTCACAGGCTGTTCCGAAAGCGCATCATGTTCCGAGGCGAATACGGGCGCCGGCATCGCCGCCCGGTCCACTTTTCCGTTGGGCGAAAGCGGCATCGACGCCATCGGGACAAAGAGCGCCGGGATGGCGTACGGCGGCAGCTTGCGGCGGAGGAACTCCCGCAAGCTGGGCAGTGAGCCGTCCGGATGGAAAGGAACGTAGTACGCCACGAGCCGCTTTGACCCGTTCTCGTCTGTATGGGGCACGACACAAACCTGGTTCACGTCTTTGTGCATCCGGAGCACCACCTCGACCTCTCCGGGTTCGATTCGATGCCCCAGAATCTTTACCTGATTATCGACTCGCCCCAGAAACTCGATGACGCCGTCCTCCCGCCACCGGGCCAGGTCGCCCGTGCGGTACATCCGCGCGCCTGCCTCCGTGGAAAACGGGTCCGGCAGGAATTTGCCCGCGGTCAGGTCCGGATGGTTCAAATAGCCGCGCGCCACGCCGTCTCCTGCTGCATAGAGCTCACCGGTTTGGCCGGGCGGCGCCGGACGCGATTGCTCGTCAAGAATGTAAGCCTGAGTATTCGAAACCGGCCGGCCAATGGGGATGGATTCCGGCACACGGTCGCCGGGACGCATCGTGTGGCAGCAGGTGAAGGTGGTGTTCTCGGTGGGACCATAGCCGTTGATCAGGCAACACTCGGGCAGGTTTTCGAGAACCCGACGGACGTGCCGGGGCGACAAAACATCGCCGCCGGCGAGAAGCTGGCGGACGGGACGCAAGTCGTCGAGCCGCTGCTCCACCATCAGGTTAAAGAGGCCGGAGGTGAGCCATAGAACCGTTACGCCCTCCTCACGTATCGCCCGGCCTAGTTCTGCGAGCGAGCAGGGCGGGGGTGGCATCACCACCAGCCGCCCGCCATTCAGCAGCGGGCCCCAGATTTCGAGCGTCGAAGCATCAAAAGAGGCCGGAGCAAATTGGAGAAAGACCTCGCCCGGGCCAAAATGGCAGAAATTCGTATTGCGAACCAGACGGACAATGGCGCGGTTCTCAACCATCACGCCCTTCGGCTGTCCCGTGGAGCCTGAGGTGTACATGACATAAGCAAGGCTCTTCGGCCCGCCGTGGGGCGATGGATTGCCGTCGTCGTCGCCGGCCGCCGAGCTCAACTCGTCCACGTCAACGGAGGGAACATCCTGCCCGGCAAGTAGGGTCGAGGCGAACGATTTCTGTGCGAGCATCACCGGCGTGCGCGTCTCTTCAATGAGAAAGTCCAGGCGCTCCTTCGGGTAAGACGGATCGAGGGGAACATAAGCGCCGCCTGCCTTGAGCACACCGAGCAAAGCCACGATCAACTCGATCGACCGCTCGAGGCAGCATCCCACCATCGTGTCGGGGCCTACGCCCATCCGCCGGAGGCGGTGCGCGAGCCGGTTGGCGCGTATGTTCAACTCAGCGTAAGTCAGATGCCGGCCCCTGAAGACCAGGGCAGTCGAATCCGGATGCGCCGCTGCTACGTCTTCAAAGAGCTGGGCGACGGTCTTGTCGCGCGGATAGTCCGTCCAGGTCTGGTTCCATGTCCGCAGAGGCTCTGGCTGGGTCAACCTGGAAACCTCCGGATGTGCCAAGCTTGTTAGATTGGAAAACTCGGTTGTCATCGCAGCCATTCCTACCGATCCGCGGGACGCGGGCCGCCGTTAGGTCAGGAAAATCTCTTTCTCGCCGAACAATCGCTCCGCCGTGATGCCACGCGTCCGGCAGGTCTCCAGCAGGTGGTTCGAATGAATGATGGGATTCGACTTATCGGTATACTTGATGCTCATCACGTGATTCAGCCAAGGCTCCTGGCCCATGGCGTAAACGTACACTTCCTTGCAGTGCAATTCTTCGACGATGGCGAGCGCGCGCTCGTAATTGGATCCCGCCAGCCGCCGCGAATGATCTTTGGGCCGCTCGAGCCGCTGCGTGAGCAACGGGCCGTAGATCCAGGAAACGGGCGCCCCGTCGCATTCCATGCCCACAAAGAACGCTTCGACATCGCCGGTCTCACGATGGATGTGCCGATACAAGGACGGGGAGATGTTGCAAGAGTCGGCGGCGAATAAAAGCGAATGATGGTTCACCCGCAACAGATAAGCGGACTTGCTTAAAACATTCAGGTCGCCATGCTCACCGAGGAAGGGCACGGCGGTGATGGAGCCGCGGTCAAATGGAATCTCCTCCATTTCCGAAATCTCAATAACCTGGTGGAAGCCGCACTGCTTCAGCAGAAGCTTCAAGGAGGGATCCTGCAAGGCGCCGCCGCTGTTGCGCGGCACCACGATGTGGCGGATGCGGTGCCGGAGCTGCAGTAGGGTCTCAAACAGAATGTGGTCCTGATGATTGTGGGTAATCAGGGCGTAGTCGATCACTTCGGGGAGGTCCTCATAGGTGTACCGTGAGATGTCGCTCTCGTAGGTATAGCTGAGCACCGGGTCCAGCAGCACGCTCACGCCGCGCGTCTCGAGCAGGATGCAGGCATGGCCGAAATAACGCCAGCGCGCTCCGTCGCCTTCGTACCGGGGGTACGGCCGCGGCTTCTCCGGCGTCAAGAAGGCGCGGAATCGTTCGGCGTCTTCACCGCTCAGGCCGAGCGTGTCCCGGATCGCCTCGAACGATGATGGCTCGGACTTCATTCGGAATAGTGCGTCAAGCTGTTCGCTTGCAAACGGCATCGGTAATTGGACGGAATGATCGTGATCGAGCCGCGGTGTGCTCAGAACAAACGGCCGGTCGTCAGCCTTGATCTCCGACAACATCACGCTCTGCAGCGAGGAGTCATAAAAAGGACTCTTATAGAGAAGAGACTCGATCAGCCGGAACGACGGGTGGTTGTTTAAGTCATAGACCAATTCCACGTACCCCTGAAGACATGCCGGCACCTCGGCATACAATGACTCAAGACTGTAGCCCACTGCTTTTTCGCGCAGCAGGGCATCGAGCTGCTCGATGGCGCGCGAAAGACTCACCAGCGGGCTGCGTTCTCCCAGGGTCCGATCGCGCAGCCGTTTCACGTCTTCGACGCGATTCCGGTCAAAATCCATGAAGGGACCGCCGAGCAGCGCAGGATTCTTCACCGCCGCCTCGTGCGTTTCCGGAGATTCGATGTAAGACTCCATGATCCGGAGATGGCGCTCGGTCAAGTTTCTCGCCGTCGTCGCCGGCGGAATCAGATGCGCCCAGGCATACCAGCCGTCCACCAGCGGCTCCGCCATCACGTTCGGTTTGAGGTAATAATTGCCGTTTTTCATCTTTTCGCCTCTTCTGTCCGCTTTACGGTCCCCAGATGCACTCTCCGCAGGGTTCTTCGTTTCGGTGCAGGGGATGGACGCGGCTCGGGGTTACCTCATGCGAGGATGGCCCCATTGCAAGCTTATCTGCAGCAGGCCAATGGTTCTTAATTCATTGGAAATGAAAACCACTACGGAGAGGATCATCAGAGCTGCGGAAGCGTGCTGCACAAGCGATCTGGACCTGCAACTTCGGATCGGCGTCCCTGGAGCGCCGGAGCCTTCCCCGCAATGCGCTTGATCAAAGCGTTCGAGGCATAACGAGCGCCCGAGACAAATTGCATCAGCGGGCCGAAGCTCCAGGCGGCTGGCGCGCCAAGGAAGTACAATCCCGGCACTGACGATTCAAGCCCTTCCTTAAGCCGAGGGTAACCGTTGACGCGATCAATAGATTCCACAAGTTCCGGGGCAAGGAATTCGTATTTGGAAACATCCACGCGGAAGCCGGTTCCCAAAAGTATGTGGTCGGCGATCCGCTCGCTCCCGTCATCCAACCGCACTTTCACTCGCTGGCCCGCGGATTCGACGGAGACCACCGAGCGTCCCAGGCTGATCGGAACTTCGTGGAGCCGATTCACCAACCAGCGTGCACCAGCCGGACGAACGGCTCGCTTCCGAAGCTTGTCCTGCACGCGACGGGGCAGCCGCCTGAGCAGGTCAGGCCGTGCCATGAGTTGGCTGATTCCGGCAGGACCAACATCCGTGGGCGCATAGAGGAGCCGCGAGGTGAATCTGCCTAATCGCCAGTGGAGTACCGTGGAGACCCATCCCTGAAGCCAGTGAATCCGGCTCGACCTCGCGATGATTTCGACTTCGGCGCCGCCTTCATGAAGCAGGGCGGCCGATTCGAGTGCACTCTGCCCACCGCCGATCACCGATACTCGCTTTCCGGCAAAATTCCGCAGGTCACGATACTCGGACGTGTGGCTGGCCAGCGAAGATGGCAGGGCTTGAAATTCTGGCGGGCGCCAGGCGAAGGGACGGATGCCGCCTGCTATGATCACGCGATGCGAGATGATTTTTTCGCCATCCTGAAGGGTTAACTGGAAGCCCCCCCAGCTCGACTCCACACGGCTAACCTTCCGTTGATCGAGGTTTGGAACAGCTTGACGCTGGTACCACAGTCCATACCGGACGAACTGATCAAGCGGGACGGGAGCCGAAAAGTGGTTTCCAGTTGCGGTTTGGTACGCTTCCAGCGTCAGGGAGTTGTCGGGGTCTGCGATCTGCGTCGCGCTCCAACTGGAACGGAGCCGCATACCGATGGGCATGTTGTCGCCCCAAAAGGACATAGGCTCGCCAAACACGCGAATTTCCAGTCCCTTGACGGTGCGCAAGTGCGCAGCCGCAGATAACCCGTAAGGGCCGGCGCCGATGATCGCTACGTCGCAAGTTGTCATTGCCGTTCCACTTTCAGAATTCGATCTTCCGCTGGCCTGCCGTGCGGCGGCGCCATCTCAGCGCCTGCAAGTGTCCTCAAGACTGTGCTCATCTGGCCAGCACTAGCAGGCTGTATCCCCCCAGAATTCGCACCGTCAGATCCTGATGAATCGCGAAGCAAATCTTCCTGGGCAGCACGGCGATTTTTTGGACAGTTTCCTTTGCAAGTTCAATGCACCGAGGCGTATAGAAGTAGTCTACGAGGTCATAGCCAACGTCTTTCAAGGTTTCGAGAGCTGTTTCCTTTGTGAAGTATTGGATATGTCCGTAGAGCTCCCGGCGTTTCAGCAGGCCTCGTTTGCGGAGCACTGCCTGCACGCTCAAATCCAGGGGG
>JBOGKI010000036.1:0-15321 GCA_050745605.1 Terriglobia bacterium
TCCGTACAATGCGAAGGCAGCGAGAGCCAGAAGCGCGGGCGCAAGCCACTGGCTTGGCACGAGGTCGGCGAGGCTCACGCCAGAGAAAAGCCGGCGAATGGGGACGGGTTCTTGTGTCGTCGCTGGAGCGGAGTGCATGGGCGAGCCGAGGGCAGGCTTGCGATGGCTTTGGGCCGGTAACCTGCTCCTCCGATAGTATATCGGCAGAACCGGGGAACAAAGGGAGCTTTGCCGGACCGGCTCTCTCAATGAATCGCGCGGTCCGGTAGTGGTGCAGTTTGCTGTAGCGGCGCTTTATGAGCGTCGAAAGCAATGTCTCATCAACAGCGGTGGTCACGGACCGCCGCTACAGAAGCCAAGCTGCACCGTTACCCGCGGTGCGGGATCTCCCGGTTGACCCATGTCTGCCTGGAGCTCACGAAGCTGCGGGTGGCTTGGTCCCGTGAACCAGGAGAGCGCCTTCGCGCTTGAATGCACGGAGTTGCCCGGCATCGCGAAACCAGCGGCCAGTGTACACCTCGGGACTGGGCGATTCGTCCGGAATTCGTTGGTGAGCGACCCCGGCGAATCCCGCCTCGCGGAAAAGAGTCTCCCATTCACGCGCGGGCAAGAGATGAGTCGGGATGCCCAGGATCGGTCCCCATTGGTGGCAATGGGGATTGTCGCGGTAGTAGTTGATCAAGATCCACGCGGAGCCGGAAGGCCGCAGGACGCGGAAAATTTCCCGTAAGCTCGCGCCGGGATCGGGCCAATAATAGGCGGATTCAACGGAGAAGACTTTGGTGAAGTCCGGGCTGGCCCAGGGAATCTTGGAGACGCTTCCGGTGATGAACTGAACGTTGGCGAAGCCGTTGCTGGCTTGAGTGGCGCGGCGGGACATCTCGTCAGCAACATCCATACCCACGACTCGCCCTTGCGGGAGCAATGGTGCAATGCGGCGCGCCAGCCAACCCGTTCCACAACCAACGTCCAGAATAGAATCGTCCGGCTGCAACCCCGTCAACTCCAGCATCGGGAGCACAATCGGCAGATGATCTTCCTCCATGTGCTCACCGCGCCCGGCGTCGGCCCAGCGATTGAATTCCTCACGCACATCGTGTTCAGACAAATCAGGCTCCATCAGCATACTTCCCTGGCTTTCTGCAAGAGACTCGCGCCAAACCGCAGCATCCCCGATCCGGGTCAGCTTTCGCCTTGCAAACGTCCAACCGTCTGGCCTTCTTGATCAGCTTAGGTGGGTGACAAGACGGCCTTCGTATTCTGGATCGTTATCTTCGGTTCCGATGCCGGCGGAGGGACGGGTAAACCTTCCTCTCGGAGTAAAGCCACATGCTCTAGCATCCCCCAGCGCGCCTTGTAAAGGCAGTCCTCAATCGAGTTTCCAACGGCGGTGAAACCTTCCAGATCGGGCGAGTAGAAGCCAAAAAAATTGGGGTCGTCGGTAGCTTCGATCACCAAGGAATGCCTAATACTCTTCATTGGTACGCTCTCAAATTCTCACGGCCACCGAGCGAACGACCCCCACTGTGTGTCATGGCGAAACGCAGCCGTACTCCTTTCGCGCCTTCCAGCGATGTGTTTTCCGTTAGGGATCTTTAGGCGCCAACCAGTCTTGCAGGCGTGCGATGACGGCTATCTCGCTTACATCCTTGATTATTTTGGGAAGCAGGAATTCCTTCAACCGCTCTGCGGGAGTGGATGGAATGTCTACCCCTCGGTTCTCCGCCGCCGCGACTCGTGCTTGGAAATCCTCGGGACTAGCCTGCTCACATGTCGAGCCCGTCTCGAGACTGAATTTCGCGAGTAACTTCACCGCCTGTTCGTAAAGCTGGGAGTAACGCTCGACGAACACATGGTAAATTGCATTATCGAGTTTACTCAAAAATTCAACATCCCGATCGAGGTCGTACCTGATGAATTCGAGGTGGCGAATGTCCGTCGGGACGTCTGTGACCGCGTCTTGAGTGATCAGCACAACTTTCTTCCCGAGTGCATCGGCGAGACCCAACTCGTAAAAAACATTCGGATTCCGCCCTGTTATGTCGGCGAATCATGTCCGCGTCAACAATTTGTTTCTTGATCTTTTCGAGGACCGGAACGGTCAGAACGCGGTGGTCACCCCTTTCACAGTCAAGGGCGTGGCGGTCCCTCAGATAGCCCCGAATAAAGAGATAAAAATAGTGCAGTTCGGGCCGAAACGGCATGATGACAAAGCACGAACGGGCTCCAGCCATGAAGATTCTTCTAGCTCGCTACTAGCGGGCCCTGCGCAAACTGTCTGAGCCGCCGGCGAAGGGTATCTTGAAGACTGTCGGGATCCTCGGAATCGTAGACCACAAATAGACTGCCCACCAAGTCGGATGGAATGGCATTGCTCTTTCGGTCAACGAGCAGGATGGTCGGTTTTTTGAGTCCGTGCGCCAGACCCAGTTCGTACATCACGTTCGGGTTCTGCTGCGATACATCCGCCACAACAAAGTCGGATGACTCAATGCCCCGCGTTATGGCGTAGGGCAGGCTCGACGTTGACATCCGAGGTTCAAGCACCTCGATATCAGACTCCCTGAGGGTCCGGGTAATAGTCTCGCGAAGCTGGTTGGAGGCTGGTTCCCAGGGAGTGATGATAATGGCGCGGTTCCTTGTCATTTCCGTGCTCCTTCGCCCTCAGCCGTTCACTGCGAGCCCCACCTTGGCTAGCAACTCAGTATACCTCGCCTCCCGCTCCTTCTGATCGAGGCCCAAGTGTTTCTCCATCACCTGCGTGGTATTCATCGAGCAGAACTTCGGTCCGCACATCGAGCAGAAAGCGGCGTCCTTGTAGTAATCATCGGGCAGAGTCTCATCGTGCATGGCACGAGCGGTTTCCGGATCGAGCGAGAGATCGAACTGTTTGTTCCAATCGAAAAGGAACCGCGCGTAGGAGAGCGCATCATCGCGGTCACGGGCACCGGGACGATGCCGGGCCACGTCCGCAGCGTGCGCGGCGATCTTGTAAGCAATAATGCCCTGGTGCACGTCTTCCTTGTTGGGAAGTCCCAGATGTTCCTTGGGCGTGACGTAGCAAAGCATGGAGGCGCCGTGCCAGCCGATCATCGCGGCGCCGATGGCGGAGGTGATGTGATCGTAACCGGGAGCAATATCCGTGACCAGCGGCCCCAGCGTGTAAAATGGGGCTTCATAACAAAGCTCCATTTCTTTTTCCACCTGCAGCTTGATCTGGTCCATGGGGATGTGGCCGGGACCTTCAATCATCACCTGCACGTCGTATTCCCAGGCTTTCTTGGTCAGCTCACCCAGGGTTTTCAGCTCCGCGAACTGTGCTGCATCGCTGGCGTCGGCCAAACTGCCGGGCCGCAATCCGTCGCCCAGCGAGAACGACACATCGTATTTCTGAAAAATTTTACAAATGTCCGCAAAGCGGTCGTAAAGGAAGTTTTCCCGATTGTTCTCTACCGCCCATTGCGCCATGATGGCGCCGCCGCGGCTCACGATTCCAGTGATGCGCTTACGAGTCAGGGGAATATGCTCGCGCAGAACGCCGGCGTGAATGGTCATATAATCCACACCCTGCGCGGCCTGCTCCTCGATAACCTCCAGCATGATTTCCGGCGTCAGGTCGCGCACGCGAGAGACGCGGGACAATGCTTCGTAGATGGGTACGGTGCCGATGGGAACCGGGCTGGCGCGCAGGATAGCCTCGCGAATGGCATGGATGTCTCCCCCGGTCGAGAGGTCCATCACCGTGTCTGCCCCGTATTTGACGGAGGCGTGAAGTTTTTCGAGTTCTCCGGAAATCTCAGACGTGACGGCCGAATTGCCGATGTTGCTGTTGATCTTGCACCGGGAAGCGATACCAATGCACATGGGTTCAAGCTCCAGGTGCCGGAGGTTCGCCGGGATGATCATCCGTCCCCTGGCCACTTCGCTTCGAACGGTTTCCGGCGACAGTTTCTCCCGCCGCGCCACGTATTCCATCTCCTCCGTGATCGCGCCGCGGCGCGCGTAATGCAATTGAGTGACCACCGGACCTGCGCGCTTGGCAGCCCATTCCCTGCGAATTGGGTCTGGCATCGTGCTCCTCCCCTTCAAATCCTGATTGTGCATGCGGGAACCTCTCCGGCTTCAGTTTAACCGGTGCCCGAGGCTCCCGCAATATTGCAACATGATCTGTAGTTCCGATTGCAGCGCGGGCATCCTGCCTGCAATTTCGCCGGCTGGAAGCCGGCGCTACGTCCTGAATTAGGACGCCACAAGATGATCGTTACCTCTAGGATGCTTTATTGCGGGTCAGCGTCCGGACTTCTTCAGCCGCCGCCGCTCGGCCCATCGCTTCTTCATCATGTCTGACAGTTTCTTTCTTCCTTCCGGCGTCAGCCGGCTTCCTGTCTTTTGCGGCGCGGCCGCCCTGCGCGCCGGACCCCTGCGAGTTCTTCTGCTGGGAGATCCAGTTCCTTCCAACAGCGCGATGACTTGATTGATCCTGTCCCGGTCGTTCTTAAGCTCGCTGACGATTCTCTCGATGTTCAAGACGTATCCTCCCACGGGGAAATGGTTTTTATTCTTCTCCAGGGTATCTTGTAAGTCACCTTTCATGCTAGTTTCTTTTCATAGGAGTCTGGACCGTGAGCCGTTGGCAGGGACCGCGCGTGGGAAGGCGACAACGAAGAGGCCAGTGGCCAGTGACAAGTGAGCAGCACCACAGCGCCCCGCCATCTTTTCGCTCGTCTCGGCGTTCTGAAGGGGCGGAACAGAAAATAATATGGAACTGATTCATCTGCCGGATGCCGCGAAGGAGTTGGGCGTCAGCTACGCCACGCTGAAGCAGTGGATTTATCGCGGCAAGATTCGTTCCGTTAAGACGCCGGGCGGCCACCACCGCATTGCCCGGCCGGAGATTGACCGTGTGCTGTTCCAAACGGGCGCGACAGCCGGGAGAGCGGCGGGGCCGCCGGCTTCCCAGCCAAAGCGCGTCGCGCCCCAGCGTTCCGAAGGCAGCGGCTTGGAACACATGATCAGCGGCCGGAATCAATTGGTTGGCCGCGTCACCTCTCTTCAGCGCGTGGGCTTACTGGCCAAAGTCACGCTGGATATTGGAGGGCAAAGTGTGACCTCCATCATCACTCGCGACGCCTGCCGCGAGCTCGGCCTCAAGGTAGGCGATACGGCGGCGGCGCTGATCAAGGCGACTGAGGTGATGATCATCCGTCCGCCCGCGCTGAAGGCGTGAGGCAGGCGCTTACTCTTGCCATCCGGGAATGATGATCGAGACCGGCTGAGCGCCAACCGGGATAGTGGTTAGCAGGCGCGTTGATGCTGCTTCAACCACCTCCACGCTGGATGATCCGCCATCCGCCACAATCAGAAAGCGGCCGTCAGGCGTGAGGGCCAGCGCTTGAGGTGAGACGCCAACCCGGGTCGAGGCCAGCACCTGCCGCGTCGAAACGTCCATGGAGCTGAGGGTCCCGTCACCCTTATTGGCCCAATAGAATCGCGACGAATCGCGAGTGAAGACTGCCGCCACCGGATCGTGTCCCGTCGATTCCATTTGCTCCACCGTTGCCTGAGTTGCATCGAGAATGGTCATCCGCGTTCCGGAGGCGCTCAGCGCGAAGACCTCGCCTCCGTCCGGTTTCAGGATCAGCAACGTGGGTGGATCGCTGATTTCAAGCTGCGTGAGCAGGGCGCGAGCGGGAATATCCGCAACCGTGATCAGGTTTTCCCCGGTGTCCGCAACGTAAACCTTGCTGTTCTCCGGTGAAATCACCATGGAGCCCGGGTCCCTGCCGGTTTTGGCCGAGCCCAGAATCTGCTGTGTTTGCGGGTCGATGAAATAGATGAGATCCTTCGATCCGGATTCGCCCACCAGTGTTTTGCCGTCGGGCGTGAGCGCCAGGTCCGTGATGCCCGCAGGTGACCTGAGGACGGCGATCCTGCGCCGAGCTTTGCAGTCAAAAATGACGATTTTTCCATCCTGCTCTTCCACCAGGAAAGCTCTTGATCCGTCCGCCGAAAAAGTGAGGCTGCTTACTCCGCCCGGAAAATTCCAGCGCCCGGTGAGCTGAAGACTCGGGTAGCCCAATGTGTCAAGGCCCGCATCGCCCGCCACATAGAGGTCGCGGCTGTGAGGACGGCGCTCGATGAGTTCCGGATGCTGCCTTAACTCAACTACCTTCTCCAGGCTGAACGTGCCGAGATCCACCACGGCGACAGACCGGCTTCCCTGATTTGCGACAAAGGCCACGTAAGGCTTGGGCGGGGCGCCGTGCTTCTGGCACGCGGCGAGCGAGACTGCCGCGACCAGGCCAAGTGCTGCACGAACTTTGAGGCGCGAGGCACAATTCAAGCGGATTCGCTTTCGGATAAACGGGATGAAAGCCCGGGCACTTGCAGGGCGCCGCTCGCTGCGCCTGTAGCAGATGGAGAGAAGGGCGGGGCTTCAACCCCGCCGTAACGAGCCTTCTCACTTCTTGGACCGAGGAGTTTTATTTCGAGGACCGGAGGGGCACGGTTAAAGCCGTGCCCTTCCGGTCTGCGTGCCAACCTTACGAACAATCCAGGCTATGAGCGAGCTCCATGGCGGAGGGCGGGTTCAGGGACCAGGCTCTCAAGTCGCCTCACCGCCACGCGCCGTCGTGCGTCCCAGCACGGCGGCAATCGCTCCGACCTCTTTCATTAGTTCCTCGAATTGAGCGGGGAAGAGCGATTGATAACCGTCGGAGAGAGCCCGATCCGGCTCCGGGTGGACCTCCACGATCAGTCCATCCGCACCCACGGCCACCGCGGCGCGGGATAACGGCAGCACTTTGTCCCGCTTGCCGGTGCCGTGGCTTGGATCGACGATGATGGGCAAGTGTGAAAGCCCTTTGACCGCCGGAATCACGCTCAGGTCGAGAGTGTTGCGGGAATGGTCCGCGAAAGTGCGCACTCCCCGCTCGCAGAGGATGACGTTATAATTGCCTTCGGCCAAGATATATTCTGCCGCCATCAGGAATTCTTCGAGGGTGGCGGAAAGCCCCCGCTTCAGCAGCACTGGTTTGGACGAGCGCCCGACGCGCTTCAGCAGCGAAAAGTTCTGCATGTTCCTGGCGCCCACCTGCAGAACGTCAGCGTACTCCTCAACCCTGTCGCAATTTTCAGGATCGATGGTTTCCGTGACAATCAGCAGGCCGAACTCGCGGCGCACCTCAGCCAGAATCTTGAGCCCTTCGAGGCCAAGGCCTTGAAAGCTATAAGGAGATGTGCGCGGCTTGAATGCCCCGCCACGAAACAGGCGCGCTCCGGCGTCGCGCACGTGTTCTGCGGCGCGAAAAGCCTGATCGCGATTCTCCACGGCGCACGGGCCGGCAATAATCGCAAGCTCGCGTCCGCCAATGTCCACGCCGCTGCCGGGCGGCCCCACATGAATCACCGACGCCTCGGGCTTGATCTCCCGGCTCACCAATTTGTAAGGCTTGGAGACGGGAATGGCCTCAGCGACGCCGGGCAGGGACTCAAATTCTGCCGGTTCGAGCCGCCCGGGGTTTCCGGTGATGCCGATAGCGGTACGTTGCGCTCCCGGCATGGGATGGGCGCGGAAACCCAGGGCTTCGATTTTCCGGCAGACGCCGCGAATGTCCTCTTCGCCCGCCTGCGGCTTCATGACGATCAGCATTCTGGTCCTCGCAATTCATTCCCGGACGGTCTGCGCCCTGCCAGCGGCATTTCCACGTGTGGTCCCGTTGGATGATCCAGTGTAATGCAGGCTTGGCTCCCAGGCAATCGCCGCCACCTCGCAGCGTCTGCTCCATGCGTCCGCGACCGCGAAGGTCGCGAAGCAGGCCACCAGCCGTTCCACGGTGCCGGCGCTCTTCTCCACCTCTCGGTTCGCCCGCCTGGGGCACAGCCGGGCGGTTAAGGCTGATCGCCGAGAGCTGACGGCTGAGTGTTCGCATCAGTCACACCGGGCAGCGGTTCGAGCCATGCAGATCGCCTTGAGACAAAGGAGACGGGCGGGGCGAATGACACAGAATTGTTGAGGGGCGTGTTTTCTGTGGGTTGAAGCCCGCAATCTTGCTTGGGCCGGCGAAATGGCGCCTAAACTGTAGCCTCTTGATTCATCAGGCGGGAATGGGGCAGCCAGTTAAAGTCGCGCAGGCCGGAAATCTGTCTCTCTGATACCAGGCAGCCCTATACCGCGGCCGCTACTCCTTTCGGAACCACTTCGATCATGACGTTTCTCAGGTTGAGGTTCGTATTGCCAAACGCCGTCTTGACCACCTGGCCCTTGATCTGATTCGTCAGAAGCGGCAGCGCGTGACCGGTCGTCGTCTGGGCATACGCGCCTGGCTGCTTTCCCGTAGCATCCCAGGCTGCCGTGCCAGGCAACTTGACGTTCGTTGCTTGGACGCTCGACTCCAGTTTCTGCCAGTGCTTTCCCCTCGCCGTAGCGACATTGTAACCGAGCGGCGCTTTGGTCTTCCGGTCGAGTGCCGGAATGGGGAGGCCCTTTTTGTCGTATAGGAGCTGCTCGGTAGGAGCTGTCGGCTTGAACCAGGTTTGACCGGAGAAGCGCACGAGCTGGTCGGAGGAGTCTCTCAGGTAACTGGCGTAAAACTGAAAGTACTTCTCCCAGTGAAACATCACTACGTCGTCCCAGACCCAGCCCACCTCATAGGCAACAATGACCGCCCAGTGCGCATGTTCCCCGCCAAACTGGCCCGGGCAGCCGTAGTTGGGGCCGTTATACGTCCCGCCGCCGCTGGCCGTATGGATATCCTGATCCACATCCAGCGAGACGATGGCCGGATGGTTGGCATCGATTAGCCGGAAAAGAGTCTTCAAGTAGTCCTTGTTGTCAGGCTTATGGATTTTGGCGTCAAATCCCGCTCCGGTCGCGACCGAGGCGAGCGCCTCGCCGCTGAACAGTTCCCCGAGGAACGTCAACGGGTGAACGGCGTTGGCCTGTTTGGCGATACTCCGGAGCGACAGCACTTTGTTCGGGTCCCCGACCGGAAGTTTGACGGGTCCTTCAACATCGACCTTCCGGGCTGGCAGCGGCTCATCAATCTTCCCGGCGGTGCCCTTGAGCTTCTCGTACCAATGCCGCATGACATAGGAAAGCGCGTATAGGCCGCAATTGGGACCGGCCTGGCTCGGATTATTCGGCGGTAGAGGCTTGATCGAGTGATAGCCACTGCTAGACAGTGCGCTGGGTTTAATTTCAGGCATGTTGTCTATTTCTCCTTTTCCTCGCCCTGTTGATTTTCAGCGAATGAATCCCGGAGAGAAACGGACCGACATGCCGCCGCATTATATCATGTGGGTATCTGCCTAGCCGAAGAAGGTGCGCTTGCACGACCGAGCTCGTGAAGGCTAGAGTAAGAAGTGCCCGGCGAAGCCGTTCCGACGGCCGGGCTGAAAGGTTGGTTCGTGGATCTCTTCGCCATTTTCCGGGTGGCGTTGCGCTCGCTGCGCCGCCACATGATGCGTTCGATTCTGACCATGCTCGGCATCGTCATTGGCATTGCCGCAATGGTGGCTTCCGTGAGCTTTGGGGAAGGCGCGAACCGCATGGTGCAGCGGCAGATTGAGAACATGGGGATCAACCTGATCTATGTTTTTCCTGGCAGCCTGCACCGCGGCGGTGTCCGCTCCGGCTGGGGGTCCTATTCAACGCTGACCGCGCAGGATGTCCAGGCAATCGCCCGCCAGTGCCCGGCGGTGAAGATGGTTTCGGCAGGTGTGGGTGGCCACTTGCAGGTGGTTTACGGAGGTGAAAACTGGTCCACCGAACTGGATGGCGTGGACACGACCTTCTCCCAGATTCGCAACTGGCCTATGGCTTCGGGTGTCTTTTTCAGTCCTGAAGAAATCCGGCGGGCGGCGGATGTGGTGGTGATTGGGCAGACGGTGGTGGACATGCTCTTTGGCGGCCAGGATCCCATCGGCCAGACGATCCGCGTGCGGAATCTGCCTTTCCGGGTCATCGGCGTGCTGGCGGAGAAAGGGCAGACGCCTTACGGGGCCGATCAGGATGACCGCATTGAAATGCCTTACACCACCGCCCAAAAGAAGCTGGTGGGAAGCCCCTACTTGAATTTCATCGCCATTTCCGCCATCGACCGGGACAGCGTCAACCTGGCGATGCAGGAGATTTCCAGCCTGCTGCGGGAACGCCACCGCCTTCGCCCGGGAGAGGACGATGATTTCGGCGTTCATTCCATGACCCAGTCGGAAGAAGTGGCAGCCGCCTCGGGACAGGTTATGACCCTGCTCCTGGCGAGCGTCGCTTCGATTGCGCTGCTCGTGGGCGGTATTGGAATCATGAACATCATGCTGGTCTCCGTCACTGAACGCACCAAAGAGATTGGCATCCGCATGGCCACGGGCGCCACCGAATCGGACATTCGCTGGCAATTTATTTTGGAGGCGGTGGCGCTGAGCGTGGCGGGCGGACTGGGTGGCATTCTCTTCGGCGTCTTTCTGTCGAATGTGATCGCTCACGTTTTCGGCTGGCCTAGTTTTATCTCCGCGCAGGCTCTTACCCTGGCCGCAGTATTTTCCGCGGCGGTCGGAATCTTCTTCGGTTATTATCCTGCCGGCAAAGCCGCGAGTCTTGATCCCATCGAGGCGCTGCGCTTCGAGTAGGCATCATCGGATTCTCCGCGCCATGAGATTCCTTCGGATGGATGGCAGGCAGGGCGAGCGCTTTTCTCGCCGTGGGCTTTTCCCTGGGCAAGGCAATACCCACGACGAATTGGAATACGAATTCGTCGTGGCCACCACGGCGCCGTATTGACCATCCACCTGCGGGGCAGACCACTCCGATCACTCAATCGATCGCGATAGTCGACTGATTGACAAGCCCTTCGCCTTCCTTGTCGTGGTCGAACCTCCCCAAGTACCCGCCGAAAACCCCAAGTAGACTCAGGTTTCTCACCTTGGCGCCGATGGTAAGGGGGAAAGCGGTGAGGATTTGCCGTTTTTCAGCCCAAACCAGAACCAGCAAGCGGCGGTTGGCCGCTCGGGGTTTTGGGACGGACGTTCTTGAGACAACAAGAAAATCGAGACAATTGGACGCGGCCGTCCCAAGATAACCGGTAGAAACCGGTATTTAGACACTGGTTATTCAATAATAAATGTCTTGACAAAGTAATAATAACCCGTTAGAACTATTTGAGGCCGGTAAGGTACGCCCTGTGAATCACGTCCAAGGAAGCTGGAAGGGCGGCGCCGGTTTTCCGTTGAGGATGCGCAGCATGGCAGAGCACCGTGAAGTGATGGATGTCCGCCAAGCCTCGCAATACTTGGGGGTCTCGCGCGAAACGCTTTACAAATATCTCACCAACGAATCCATTCCAGCGTTCAAGCTGGGAAACCGCTGGAAATTCAAGAAGGCGGTGCTGGATCGCTGGATGGAAGAGGAAAGCTCCCAGCACCGGGAGGCGCGTCCGCACCGCAAGCGGTCCGCTGCGAGGGTATGAACCGTGGCGTTCTTCCGTTCCAATAAACCCCGAGGACTGGTGGGCTTGGACATCGGTTCCAGCTCCGTGAAGGCGGTCGAGCTCGGCAAGAAGGGCAACGGCTACGAGCTCGCAAACCTGGGCCTCGACCCCTTGAGCCAGGACACCATCGTGGACGGTGCGATCATGGATGCTCCGTCCGTGTCGTCCGCCATTGGGAAGGTTTTCGCGGACAGTGGCATCCAGAATTCCAACGTGGCGGCGGCCGTTTCCGGCCATTCCGTGATTGTCAAGCGCATCACAGTGCCGGCCCTCAACCAGGAGGAGCTTGAGCAGGCAATCCAGCAGGAGGCCCAACAGCATATTCGCTTTGATCTGGCGGACGTCAACCTGACCTATTACCCCCTGGGCGGCGCCGGAGCGGGCAGCGCCGTAGACGTCCTTCTGCTCGCGGCGAAACGCGAAAAGATGGAAAGCCACGCCAACGTGGTCGCCCTGGCTAACAAGACATTGATGGTGCTGGATATCGACGCATTCGCTTTGCAGAACGCCTTTGAAGTCAACTACGAGCCCGCGGCGGATCTCACGGTGGCGCTGCTGAACATCGGCGCCAGCAGCATGAACATCAACATCACGCGAGGCGGCGCGCCGCTCTTTACGCGCGACGTTTCGGTGGGCGGCAACCAGTATACGGACATACTACAGAAGGAGCTGGACCTGAGCTTCGAGGATGCCGAGAAGCTAAAGATGGGAGGAAAGATTTCGACCGTCAAGCCCGGCACCGAAGAGGCGCACCTTCGTTCTGTGTCGGAGCTGTTGTTGCTTGAAATCCAGAAGACTTTCGATTTCTTCAAGCAAACCAATCCCAACGACCACATCGGCGCGCTCTATCTGAGCGGCGGGACAGCCCAGGTCAAGGGGTTGGTAGAGCTATTGAACGAGGACTTCAGGGTTCCTGTGGAAATTCTGAACCCCTTCCGCAAGATATCCTTCAACTCGTCCCGGTTCGACCCTGATTTCATCGCCGCCATCGCCCCGCGCATGACCGTCTCCGTGGGCCTGGCTCTGAGGAGCTTTGACGAGGCATGATCCGCGTCAACTTAATCCAACCCGTTGGCATGCCGGTGGAGACAGCGGCGGCCGTGGCCATATCGGCCAATGCCAAGAAACAAGGGATGGCGCTTGCCGTCAGTGCCCTCATCTGCATCGCCATCGTCGGTTCGATTTATTGGCTTTGGTCCCACCAGATCGTCCAGGCCACCCAGCAGTTGGCATTGGAGCGGGCGGAGGCGACGCGGCTGGCGAGGATCCAGGCGGAAAACGAAAGGTTTCACGTCGAGCTGATGGCGATTCAGGCTCACATCGCCATCATTCAGGAACTCAATAAGGCCCGCGAAGGGCCGAAGGATCTGATGACGGTCCTCGGCGCCACAGTCAACCGCGCCAACGGTCTTTACCTGGTTTCGGTGGCGGGCCAGGGCGCGGAGTTGAAGATCCATGGCGAGTCCCAGTATGTAAATTCGATCGCTGACTTCATCACCGCCTTGAAGCAGGCAGGTTCCTTCGACGATGTTCAGCTTCAGCGGCTGTTTGAAGACGACCACAAGGACCGTGTGAACTTCACTTTTGACTTGACGTGCGTGTACAAGCCGTCCGCTAAAAATGGGGTGGCAGGAACGGCGACGGTTCCCGGGTCGCGCGCCTCCTTGCGGTAGGTCAACCGGGAGAAGCCAAGGACATGGCAAAAAGCTTCAGTGACCTTCCGGAACAGCAGCAGCTTGGCATCCTCGCCGTAGTGCCGGTGATTCTGGCTGCGGCGGTCTTCTACGTGCTGGTGCGGCCGCTTTCTGCGCAAAAGACGGCTCTGGAAGGCCAAGTCGAGACGCTGCACCGGCAGAACCACGGGAACCTGATCCTGGAAAAGCGCCGGACCGCTTTCTTGACGCAAATTGCGGATGCTCAGTTGCAGTTGAAGCAGCTTGAGGACATCGTGCCGGATGAGCCGGCCACCGACCGGTTTATTCGCATGATTTACGACACGGCGGAGGCGACCCATGTCTACCTGCGCGACTTCGCCGAGGAGAATGCGGTGCCGAGGAACTATTACACCGAGGAGCCCTTCAAGCTGCGAGTTGACGGGACTTATTACGCCATGCTCGATTTCTTCAGCCGTCTTGCGACCGGTCCCCGCATCGTTAATGTCACCAGTCTTTCCATGGGGGCGCCAGGCGGTGGGGGGGGCAGTTACAAAGTTCAACCCGGCGAGACATTAGGAGTGAACTGCGTCGTAACGACGTTTTTCAGCAGCGGACCCTTGGCTCGGCCCCCCAGCAAAAAGCGGAGATGAGCGGTAAGGGGGCGACACCCCGACGCTTAACAGATTGCTCAAAAGCCTTGATGTGTCATATTGAGCGAAGCGAAGCATCCGGTTGCCGCATTCGAAATACAAGGCATAGATTCTTCGCTGCTGTGAAAATAGCCGGATGCGGCGTTGAAAATACGCCAGTTACTCGGCGTCCGGCCGTAGGGGGCAGGGCTTACCCTGCCCCAGGGCGCCGCGAGCGGTGCCCCTACGCCATTTTCATACACCTGGTGGGCCGAAGGCCCATGACGTCTCCGCTCAGGATGACGGTGCCGAGAGACTTTTCCAGCCCTCGGTTAAGGAAGTCATGAGGAATGTTGAAATGTGCGGACTTCTCAACAACCGGAAAACCGCAGTCTGGTTAATCGCCATGGCCTTGGCCGCGCTGGGGCTGTTGGGAGTGAATCCGGTTCACGCTGCCTCACGGCATCCCGGCGGACTGGCGTTGAGAGGGCCAACAGCAAGCCATGCCTCGTTATCTCGATTTTTCGCAGCGGGTATGGCTGGCGAGGCGAAGCGGCCTCCAGAAGCGAACGAAGGAACCCGCCGGGCGCCGGAAGGAGCAGCTCAGGCAACGAGCCCTTTGAAGCTTCGCGACCCCTTCAAGGCTCCTGAACCCCCACCGGTCGCTTCCACTGGGAAGGGGAAGGTCTCTCGCCTGCCGGCTGTGTTGCCACCCGGGGTGCGAGGTTTGCTGATTGACCAGTTGGTATTGGAGGGCGTGGTGGATAAGAAGCCCGATAACACTATGATTGCCGTGGTGACCAACAAGACCAACCGGGCCTATTTTCTGCGAGTGAACGAACAGGTCTTCGACGGTACGGTGACCCTGATTACCCCCGCAGCCATTTACTTCCGCCAGCGTTATTACACCCAGGATGACAAGGCCGAGTGGAGGACCGTGGAGAAGCGGCTCAGTCCGGGCCCAGAGGGAACAAAATGAGAAAACGAACCAGAATCCTGGCGGGAATTTCTGCTACCGCGCTCCTGGCCCTGGTGTCTGTTGCCGTTCACGAGCATTCGGCGCGCCGGTGGGCTACGCTTCAGGCAGTTCAAGTAACCCCTTCGGGGAACGATTGCAGGGTTTCTCTGAGCATTGACGGCACATGCGGTTATCAGATCTCACGGTCCGGCTCCCGGATGCTGGTGGTGGGGCTGGAAGGGGCGAGAGCCGGTAACCTAGTGCAAACGGCTCAGCACTATCCGAGCGGGTTGTTCCAGGCCTACCGCCTTACCTCCGCGAAATCTGAAGACGGGAATCCCGAAGTCCAAATTCAGATCGAGACCCGGTTGCCGGCGCGGTTCTCAATCCAAAATGAAGGACCGAGCCTGGGCTTGGTGATGAAGCCTCTAGAGAAGATCGACACGCTGCCGCCGGACAGTTTTTCTGCGGCCAATGACTTGGCGCTACTCCCTTCCATGAAGCTTTTTGCGGCTCCCGGGATTGCGACGCGGAGCCGGACCAATCTCTCCAGTATTTTGATCCGCGGCGTGGCGAAAGGCCGCACGCTCGTCAAC
>JBOGKI010000037.1:0-15019 GCA_050745605.1 Terriglobia bacterium
CAAGCAGGGCTTTTATGCGAGCAAATCCACGCAAGTGGTTGAAAACAATAGAACTGATTTTGTCCGTTACGAACAAGCCCATTGTGAAATGGGCAAAACCCAGTAAAAATGCGGGTGCGAGTGCAATGAAAGCAAAAAAAGAATTCTTTTTTTCAAATTTTCCACAGGTTGACAGTCTTCAACCGATTGAAAACAGGACAAAATCAAAAATAAAGAGCAACATGAATCCACGAACAAAGCCACCGGTATCCGCTAAGCATATGATTCTGATAGAGATACATCATACTTCAAGCAAATCTGTCTAACAAATAGAAAACAAACAAGATCCACGATGGTTTTTGGCTTTGCGCGGAAGCAAAGCCAAAAATGGCCATTTTGGGTGGCATTGCTCTGCGGGGGTGGAGGGACACGTGGCTACCCTTCCCACCCCGAAGGGCAACTGCAAGGGTCGCTCCTACGGCCGAGGATGTGCCGTTGGTGCGGAGTCGCCCTGCGACCGGGCGGGTACGTCTCCTCCTGCGTGGCGGGGAGCGATGTTCCCCCCGCGCCACGTTCGCGGCCTCTCCGTCTTATTGCAAGGATCAGTCGGTCTTCTCAAGGCTCCAAACCATGACCGTCTTTTCGGAAGTGCCGGCCAGGTAACGGCCGTCCGGCGAAAAGGCGAGAGTGAGCAGCGGGTCCGGGCTTTCACGCAGGACCTGGAGCAATTTGCCATCTTCAGCGGACCAGATTCGCACCGTCTTATCTTCACCGGCAGAAGCGATCCACCGTCCGTCTGGCGAGAATTCCGCCCAATGAACCGGCCCTGCGTGGCCGGTCAGAGTTTCGAGCAGTTTCCAATCGGGCACCGACCAGACGCGCACGGCGCCATCCTCACAGGTGGTGACCAGCTTCTTGCCATCGCGTGAGAAGCGGGCGCTCAGGACCACAGCGTGATGGCCCGGCAAGACGTTCACAAACTGATGGTCATGCATCTGGACGACGATGGGATTGGCCGATGCGTTCATTTCAACTTGCGCAAGGATCAGCCAATGGAAGTCCGGAGAAAACTGGAAGTAATGCGGGGGGTGGGTAAGTTGGGGCAGAATAAATCCGGCTGATTTGCCCATCGTCGGATCCCAGAGAATGAAGTGGCTGTCCTTGTATAAACACACGGCGTGAAAGGCAGGGAAGTACCGGACCGGCAAGAATCCTCCGCCCTGGCCGACGGCATCAACTTTGCCGGACAACTCGTCCTTCATCGGGTTCCATTGGAAAGCCAGCTCCGGACTGCGCAATATCACGGAATGCCCCTTCGTCTTCAGCAGGCCATTGGCAAGCACGAACAGATTTCCATTGGGCAGTGAATTCGCGGATTGAATGTCAATATCGCTGATGCCCTGAAGGTGGATGCGAAGCACTTTGCTGATGGTTCGAGTTCGCAGGTTAGTGAGGGCGATCTTATCCTTGCTCACGACCGCCAGGATGGAGCCGTCCGGCGAAAATGCTCCTGCCGGTGAATATCGCAGCGCCAGATGTCCTTCGGCGCGGAGGCAATTTTCCCAATGATATTGCGCAGCAGCCGTTGGAATGGTCTCCACCTGGCTCCCTGCCGGGCGCAAAGCCGCGAGCTGAATCGCCGTCGTGAGGACCATGAACCCGGCAAACTCCATCCTGAGTGTTCCAGAACGGCGCTCTTTGATTGGCTCCGTCACACTGCGACTCACTGCGTTCCCTGGCTTCCGTCCGGCGCGGCCGTTTTCGGACTCCAGGTCTTTCCCGGTCACAGGACCTCATTTCGCGCCAGCCGGCGCACCAGCTCTCGATCGGCTTCGAGGAATGGGTACTCCAGCAACTTGACGCGAGGGATCCACTCGATTGACTCAAAGACCTTGTTGCGAAGCGCCCCGTTGAATTCCCGCACCGCAAAGAAAGCGACTTCCACGTGCCGGTCCGGATACTGATGCCGCTGCCGGAAAACCTCCGGCCCGATTTCCGCCCGGATCCCAAGCTCTTCCTCAAGCTCCCGGCGAAGAGCCGCTTCGAGCGACTCGCCACTCTGCACCTTGCCACCCGGGAACTCCCATTGCCCGCCGTAAGCGTCAGAATGGGGGCGCTGGCAGGCGAGGATCATGTCGCGGTCCGTCAGGATGCCCGCCGCAACAAGGATGGATGAATCAGACATGGTGAATTGGGTCGCGCCTGTGGGCTCGTATTTTCGCCGGTGAGCGAGTGAGGGTAGCGCGTAGATGCCGTGGTTGCCGATATTGCCATCCCGCGCTTCGCAGAGCCTGGCGGCAATTGGTGTTCTCGCCATCATTGATTCAAGTATTCAGCCTCCGCGGCTTGCGCCCTTTTGGCGCGGGCGATCCGGTCGAGAAGAGCCTTATTGGCAGGGTCAAGGGCCAGGCCCTGTTTGTAGAGGTTGATGGCATGATCGTACTCCCCCATTTCGAACAGCGAATCGCCATTCCTCAAATCCCTGCCAATCATGCGGGCGACGGTTGCCGTATCGAGCCGGGTGGGAGCGGAGGGCTGATTGGAGACCGCCATTGCGTTTTCCTGTCGCGGGCGGCGCGGGGCCTTCGCGGCCGGAGAATTTGATTCCACGGGAGGACGGTTTGACTCGTTCGCCGCACGGGTTTCTTTGGATTCCGGGGTCGGAGGTGGAGTCTTGTTTGGCACGGCTAGGGCGCCGCCTGAGTTAGCGATGGGCGTGGCTTGACCGGCGTTGGTTGGGGTCCGGTTCCGCGACTGCGCCGCATTGCGGGCTGGCGTGGCAGCGGTTCCGGTTGGAGCATTCGAAGCCTGCGCTACAACCGGCGGAGGCGCTGCGGAGTTTGCAACTTGGGCCGCCACGGAAACGGAAGACTTGCGTCGCAATGAAAGCTGGGCCTCCACCGTCCGGCTCCACGACTGTAGGCCCTTCTCGATCTTTCGGGACGATGTATGAAGCCCTGCCGCCAGCCCGTGGCCCCAGGTTTGCAGTCGCGCTTGGCTGAGCCTCGCCGCCGCCGTCCACGGAATCCGGCTTCTGAAGTGGTAGTCAGCGGTTCCCAAGCCTACCACGACAATTAGAATTGCCGCGGCAATTCCCCAACCCCGGCGGGATCTCCGTCGTGATTGGGTGGACTTCATCGTGTTAAGAATCGTAGGCTGGACGGGGGCTATTTCCACGGCACCAACGGGCAAGACTGGCGCGGGTATCTCCAGTGCTGACGGTACCTTCGGAGATTCTAAGGTTGGTTTGGCTTCCGTGACTCGCTTGGGTTTTGGAGCCGGCGCCTCCAAGCTTTTGCCCGCAGGCCGGGCCTTGTTCCTGTCTGAGAGCAGGCCGAAGCTGGGAACTTCGATGGCTTTGGCTCGGACCCGGCGGTGTTGTCCTTCGAATAGCTCAAGCTTCTCAATCACTTTGCGGGCGCTTTCCACCCTCTTGTCTCGCGGCTTGGCCAGCATCAGCCGAATGAGGTGGTTCAAATCTTCAGGAATCTTCAAGTCCGAATAGCATTCGAGCAGATCGGGTGGAGCGCCCAGAACGTGCCACATCAATGATTCGAGCGGTGAGTTGGAGGGGCACGGTAAGTGGCCGGTCAGAAGCTGGCAAAAAATGATCCCCAGCGAGTAAATATCGGAGCGACTGTCCAGTGAATCTGCCTGCAAGCCCGCGGCCTGCTCCGGGGAAAGATACCGGGGATCGCCCATCAGCGGCCCTGGATCCTTCAACGTCAGTTTGTGAAGGCTGTAAGTGAAATTTTCCCTGAGCCGCGCCATCCCGAAGTCGAGGACGCGAGCCTGTTCGTCGCCCCCCGGATCGCACAGGAGAATATTTTCCGGTCGCAGGTCGCCGTGAAACATTTTCATCCGGTTCGCGGCGTCCAGGACCAGAGCAATCTGCCGGACGATGTGGCTTGCTCGTGGAACAGCGAACGGTTTGCCTTCGATCATCAGGCTTCTTAAGCTCGCCCCTTCCACGAAGTCCCTGACCAAGATCGTTTCGCCGCTGGTCCCGGTTTCCACAGTCTGCCAACGGAGGACGCCGGAGTGCCGAAGCTCACTCGATTTCAGAACCGCCTGTTCCACCAGGTCCCTGGGGATTTGCGAAGGAACGAGGGAATCGTCCAGAACCTTGATTGCGCACACGCTATTCGAGCCCAGGACAAGAGCCTTGTAAGACAGGCCAAGGCTGCCCTGGCCGAGTTCTGTCAGAATCCTGTATTTGCGGTTTACAAGAGCCCCTTCAGCAAACATAATGGCTTTCGTGGGTGGAGGCCTGAATGACGTGGGACATGCGCGGCCTCCAGTCGAGTCGCCAGCCAGCGTGTGAACGGCGCCCGAAAAACTTTAGCCCCGTTGGTTAGTATAGCAAATCTGGGGAATGCACCCCTCGCGGCTCGTTTTAAGCCAGAATTGCTTTGTTTTCATTGGATTCGAGTTGAAAGGTTCAGGGTGAGAGAGCGCAACTTTTGGATGGTTTCCGTGTTATATAAAGTGTGGCAACGATGACCGTCGATTCAGACCTGGAGTTGATGCTGCGGGTCCGAAGTGGCGACACCGATTCGTTCGAGATTCTTTTGAATCGGTACCGGGCGCCCCTGGTGAGCTATTTCTTGAGAATGGTGCGGGACGCTGCCTTGGCGGAGGACCTCGCGCAGGAGGTTTTTCTGCGCGTCTACAAGGCACGGGGCCGCTACCGTCCCGATGCCCGCTTCACCACCTGGCTCTATCGTATTGCCACCAACCTGGCCTTGAATGCAATTCGCGACCGCAAGGGCGATCGCGAATTGCCAGTGGAGAGTGACCTGGACATGGAGCCCGCCGCCGCTAGAATCGCCGACAAAAAGCCGACGGCCGAACAGGAATTGATGGGTGCCGACCGAGAAAGGCTGATCCGCGAGGCCGTGGAAAACCTTCCGGAGAACCAGCGGGTCGCGGTGATCCTTCACAAGTATCAGGATGTGGACTACCGGCAGATCGCGAAGGTCTTGAGCGTTAGCGAGGGTGCTGTGAAATCGCTTTTGTTTCGCGCTTATGAAAATCTCAGGCGCCGGCTCGAGCCCTATATGACAGAGGGACAGTTATGAAAAAAAAGATATCTTGCTTGGAGAGAGAACAAATTTTCTATTTCGCGCAAGGAATGATGGAGGCGCGGGAAGCGGAGTTCGCTCGCAGCCATTTGGCGCGCTGTGCGGCGTGCCGGGAAGCGATGGAGGACTATCGGAAGCTGAGCCATGCTCTGGATTCCTGGAAGGTAGGCGGTCCCTCGACCTGGTTCGATTCAAAGCTGCGGGCGGCACTGGCCTCAACCGCGGACCAGCGCCGGGGCTTTTTCGGACTTCCCGGAGGGCGCTGGCTTGCTCCCGCGTCGCTGGCAGCGATGGTCATCTTTGGCATGGTGATGGTCTATACTTGGCGGCAACCCGCCCGTTACTCACGCCCCGTCATACCAGTGCCGGCGAGATCGGCCCGGGTGGCCCAATCCCAGGCTCAGCCCGCGCCGGCTCCCGCGGCCGAAGGCACGGCGGCTAAGCCCGCCGAGGACGAGCTGACGCTTTACAAGAATCTGCCCATGCTCGAAAACTATGACATGCTCGCCAATTTCGATGTGCTTTCCGAATTGGCCAAGGCGGGGACCAAAGCTGCCGACTGAGATGCGTTTCCAAGTTCGTAAATGGTTCGGAGTTGCGGTGTTAGCCCTGTCGATGGGCTTAGCCCCTGCCGTCGTCTCCGGGCGAGGCCAGGAGCGCGACCAGACTCAGCGGCGTAACGCCCAACAGGCTCGCGCCCGTAATCTCGAAAGGCAACGGCAGCGGGAGCAACAGCACAACCACGCGCCCGGTTTCTTCCAGCGCCTGCGCGACTTGCCCCCCGAACAGCAGGAAAAGATCCTGCAAAACGATGAGCGTTTTCAGAAGCTGCCGCCGGAACGCCAGCAAAAAATCCGCCAGAATTTGCAACGATGGCATGCGCTGTCGCCCCAGCAGAGGCAGGTGATCCGCCAGCGGCAAAATGTTTTCCAGAGCCTGTCTCCGAAGCAGCGCCAACAGTTGAAATCAGTGTTTTCCCATTACCGCGAACTCGGTCCCAGCCGGCGTCAAGCCGTGAATCGGGCCTTTCTCCACATGCGCGACATGACTCCTGACGAGCGCCGTCGCTTCCTTTCAAGTCCGCAAGTCCACAGCAACTTCTCTCCCGATGAGCAGCACATGCTCAAGAAGCTAAGCAAAGTCCTGCCCGACTGAGCAAGACGGGCTGTGTCTTGACTTTTCCCCTCGCCGATCACGAGTGGCCCGATCCTCGCCCGGCACCGCCGGAACCAAGCACGAAGCGGGCAGCCAGCAGTCCATTCGCGTCAAGGCGGACGCTTTGAAAGCTGCATCCGGAAACGTTGCGGACATAGGTCACACCGCACGGGACCATCCTGCGTCTTTTAGATTAGAATTGCCGCCGGGCCTCCCTCGGGTTTATAAGGGGAGTATGGTTTCGCGATAGGCCGCGATTCTGTCACGCCTTATAGTCACAGGCTGTCTAGCGAGATGACCGAAGCCACCGCTCGACCCAGGTCCAGACATGGCTTGGTAAGGGTTTGGCGCTCTGTCCACTCTCCAGGCGTCGCTTTTTTGGGTGGGCGGACACGCCCTATAATGGTGTGACGAGGAAGCAAAAGGCGGATGGAAGGGCGAAACCCCATTCCATGGTTCCGAAGAATCGTCGCTGCAGGCAACATCAAAGGAGGAAGCCGAATGAGCCAGAGTGATTCCTGTGTCCACGCGGCATACGCCCACTGCATGGCTATCACCAGGAAGCACTATGAGAATTTCCCGGTCGCCTCCCTCTTCCTTTCTGCCTCCCGCCGCAACGCCCTGGCAGCCATTTATGCTTTCGCGCGCATCGCAGACGACTTTGCGGATGAGCCGGGGCCGCTGTTCCCCACGTCGGAATCGAGGTTGGAGGCTCTGGCGGATTGGCGCCGGCGATTGAATGCGTGCTACGCCGATGAAACCTCCGATCATCCAATTTTCATTGCGCTCGGTGACGCGGCTCGGCGATTCGGACTCACGCGCGATTATTTTGACCGCCTCATTCGCGCCTTTGAAATGGACGTGCGCGCCAACCGCCATCAGGACTTTGCATCTCTGCTTAATTACTGCGATGGTTCGGCAAACCCGGTGGGACGATTGATGCTGGAGTTGCATGATTACCGAGAGTCTGGGATGCTGATGCTTTCCGATGCGCTTTGCACGGCGCTCCAGCTCGCGAATTTCTGGCAAGACGCTGGCGTCGATTTGGATCGAGACCGGATTTATCTCCCGCTCGACGACCTGAAGCAGTTCGGGCTGACCGTTCAGGACCTTGTCGAGCTTCGAGATGGCCGGAATCGAGAGAAGATGGAAAGGTTTCAAAGTCTCATCCGGCTGGAGGTGGGCCGGACCGCGGATCTTTTCAAACGCGCCCAGTCACTGCCCGAACAGGTTTCGTTGGGGTTGCGCCTGCAGCTCCGTATGACGTGGCGGGGCGGCGTGACGATCCTGCGCAAGATGCGGCGCATGAATTTTATGGTTCTCTCCGCCAGGCCGGCGCTTCGAAAGTTGGACGCCTTGGCCATTTTGTTGAAGTCGCTTCGCCAGGGTTCCATCTTCCAATCGTGAAGGTTTTTATGGGCCAGTTGACCGTCCCCCTAGGCCACGCAACCTCCAAGACTACGAACTTCTATTATTCATTTCTGGTCTTATCGCCTCCCAAGCGCAGGGCGATCCGGGCGGTTTACGCTTTTGCGCGCCGCGCAGACGATCTAGCTGACGACGGCATGAAGCCCGAAGCGGTGCGGGCCGGACTCGAGCGTTATCGCGAGGCATTGGACGCCTGTTATAACATCAGAGATTCGAATCTGCACGACCCGGCCTTACGCGCCCTGGCCGTGGCGATCCAACAGTTCACCATTCCTCGCCAGCCCTTCGACGACCTTATCCGCGGTTTTGAAATGGACCTGGCGATGGATGGAGGCGGCCGCGGCTATCGGACGTTTGACGAACTTCGCGGCTATTGTTACCACGTTGCAGGCACTATTGGGCTGATCTGCATTGAGATTTTCGGTTACCGAAACGCGGGAACGCGGGAATACGCCGCCGAGCTGGGCACGACTCTGCAACTGGTGAACATCCTTCGGGATTTGCCCGCGGACGCGGGGCGGGGAAGAGTCTACCTGCCGCTTGACGATTTGGCGCAGTTCGGCGTTAAGCTTGGCCAGATTGCGTCGGGTGAATACAACGAAGCTTTCATCAACTTGATGCGTTTTGAATGTGCTCGTGCGGAACAGTGTTTTGCATCGACCCGCCGTCTGCTACCCGACGAAGACCGCCGCTCGATGATTGCGGCGGAAATTATGGCGGCGATTTACTGGAGAGTGTTGAAAAAGATTCGCCGGTCACAATTCAAGGTCTTTGAACAGCGCATCGGACTCTCCCGTCCTCAAAGACTTTGGACGGCGCTTTCCGTCTATCTGGGCGCAGAGTGGTTCCGGCCCAATTCCGAGCCTCCTGCCTAAAGCCGAAGGCTCACGCCAAGGCGCCAAGAATGTCTCCTGATTTGCCCTGCGAACCTTGGCGCCTCAGCGTGCAACGTTTTGTGGTTTGAAGAGTTGGTACAAACCCCCGCGCGCCCTACCGGCGTGGGTGGCGCAGCCGTTGCCGCCGGTGCGGTGGATGCGAGCAGCGGGAGAGGGCGCGGTTGCGGTGAATCTTCATCCAAATGAACGACCAGGAAATCATCATTATCGGCGGAGGATTTGCCGGACTTGCCGCGGGCGTGGCGCTTGCGGGCGCGGGCCGGCGTGTGCGCCTGCTCGAGCAGAATCCGCACCTCGGCGGAAGGGCCCGCTCCTTTCTCGACCCCCAGAGTGGCACGCGCCTGGACAACGGTCAGCACATCTTCATGGGTTGCTATCATGCGGCGCTTCGTTTTCTAACGACCATCGGCGCTGGGGATCGGATTCATTTCCAGCCGAATCTTGCCGTTTGCTTCGCTGACAGGAGTGGAAGGCTCAGCGGGTTCTGCTGTCCCAGGCTGCCTGCTCCCTGGCACGTTTTTTGGGGAATCATTCGCTCGGACAGCTTCACCAGACAGGAAAAATGGCAGATTCTGCGGCTCGGCCTGGGGTTGTCGGCGGCCGGCGTGCTGTTTGGCCGCAAGGATTCGGCGGGGTTGACGGTGCGGGAATGGCTCTGCCAGCAGGGCCAATCGGCGGAGGTTCAAGCCGGATTTTGGGACCTGCTTGCCATTGCGTCCATGAATGACCGGCCGGAAGTTGCGGCCGCCTCACTCTTCGAGCGAGTTGTGCGCCAAGCTCTGTTCAGTTCGCCGCTCGACTCGCGAATTGGATTTGCGCATCCCGGCCTCAGCGAATGCTACACGGAAGCCGCCGCGGCCTACATCACAAGCCACGGCGGCCGTGTTGAGACGGGCAGGCGAGTGTTGAGTTTCACGATTAGGCAGAACCATGATGGGGAATTGCCGCGAGAGTCAGCCGGTCTTTCGCGGCAGAAGACTACTCCCGGTCCGCGCTGGCGCCTCGAAGGTCTTTGCCTTGAGGATGGTCAGACCATCCAGGCAGGCTGCATCGTCAGCGCCGTGCCGTGGTTCCGTTTGGCTTCGCTTTTGCCCGCGGCATTGCTGCGGAAGGAGCCCTGCTTCGCCAGTTGCCTGGAGCTCGAAGCTGTGCCGATTGTCTCGATCTACTTGTGGTTTGACCGTCCGGTGACGCCTGAGGAGCTCATCGGCCTGCGCGGCACCACCATACAATGGCTCTTCAATAAATCGGCTTCGGAGAGCGCCGGACCCTATCTGATCAGTCTGGTTATCAGTGGGGCGCGAGGAGAGGTCTCACTGGAGAAGGACGAGTTGATTGCCACGGCGATGCGCGAATTGCGCGAGCTTTTTCCGGCGACTCGTGAAGCCCGGTTGCTGCGCGCGATGGTGATTAAGGAAAGATGCGCTACCTTCTCGCCTCGGGCTGAAACGGAATCCCTGCGGCCGCCCGCGGTCACGCCGGTGCGCGGACTGTTTCTCGGCGGTGACTGGACCGATACGGGTCTTCCCGCCACCATTGAAGGCGCGGTCAGAAGCGGGTACACTGCTGCGGACGCGGTTTTAAGAGCCGTGACGAGTGGCGAGTGACAAGCAGAAGAAGCTGTCAGCATTCAGCTTTCAGCAAGAGGCCCAGGGGCCCTGCTATTCGCTCTGCACGGTGGCGGCTGATCGCTGAGTGCTGAAGGCTTCATCTTGGCACTCGTCACTTGCCACCGTCTTTCACGGGAGGAATTGGCATGGGATTTAAGTCAAGGTTCTATGGGTTGGAGGTCGTGGCGCTCGCTGGGGTGGTGGCAATCGTGGTGTTTGTGCGTCCGTCCGGGAGGAGTTCCGCGTTAGCCGGAGCGGAGGCGCAACGTAGCGCAGCGAAGAACGCTGAGTCGCATGACCCGCGATTGAAGGGCGCTTATCGCTTCGAGCGCGGCCGCTGGATCTACGTTCATCTGCAGGGCACGCCGTCCCAAATCGGCTTCCAGCACGGCTATCTCTTGACTCCTGAGATTCAAGACTTCTTCAAAGTTGTAAAACTGGGAGACACGCATTCCACCCACCGCGATTGGAATTTCTTCCTTCGGGCGTCTCACAACATGCTTTGGCCGAAGATGGACCCTGAATACCGGCAGGAGATTGAGGGCATGGTCGCCGGGCTTCACGCGCGCGGCGTGGAATTGACGGTGGACGACGTAGTGGCGATGAACGCCGTGGAAGAATTGGCAGATTATTACGTTCCCTGGTATAACGCCCAGCACCAGGTGGCGGAGGCCCCACACCTTAACAGTCCCGGCAATTGCAGTGCATTCGTAGCAACGGGCGGCTATACGAAAGATCACAAGATCGTCATCGCCCACAACAACTGGACCAATTATATGGAAGGCGAGCGTTGGCGCATCATGTTCGACATTGTTCCGGAGCATGGCTACCGCATCCTGATGGATGGCCTTCCGGGCGTCATCACCAGCGACGACGATTTCGGAATCAACTCCGATGGAATCATGGTGACGGAGACCACCATCTCCCAGTTCTACGGCTGGAACCCCAATGGCAAGCCGGAGTTCGACCGCTCGCGCCAAGCTTTGCAGTATTCAACCTCCATTGACGATTACGTCCGCATTATGCTGGACGGCAACAACGGCGGCTACGCCAATGACTGGCTGCTGGGCGATCGCAAGACCAATGAAATCGCCCAATTCGAGTTGGGACTCAAGGCCTACAAGCTCTACCGGACCAAGAACGGCTACTTCGTGGGCTCCAATTTTGCCAGCGACCCGAAGGTGATCAAGCTGGATACCAAGTTCGATCCGAACAATCCAGAGACTTCTCCCAACGCGCGCCACACCCGCTGGCAAGAGCTGATGAAGCAATACAAGGGGCAGATCGACCCGCCCTTGGCGGAAAGGTTTCTGTCTGATCACATGGATGCCTACGCCCATAAACAGGGCGCTGATGCGCGGACGCTGTGCGGGCACGGGGAAGACTCGCCGCGAGGCGTAAAAATCTGGGATTGGCCGCCCTACTTCCCGGGTGGAGCGGTGCAGGGAAAAGTGACGGACAGCGACATGGCTGCGCACATGACCCTGATTGCCCGTCGCGGCCATCCGTGTGGCGACGACTTTATTGCGTCGACGTTTCTCAAGCAGCATCCCCAGTATTCATGGATGTCGCCGCTCCTCAAAGATATGAAGGCGGGCCCGTGGACGGTGTTCCGAGCCGGCGAACGGTAGTCGCCCAGTAGGGTGACATTCGAAGACTCGGTCCGTACCCAGCCGCCACCACGCTATAATGGAGAGTGCTGCCACAACCTCGCGAAAAAATTCCCGAGATTCTAGCTTACGGCACAGACAGGGTTTGGCTTCGCCGATTCCATGCCGATCCACGCCGTTTACACTCAATCTCACGATGATGCTGACGCCAGGAACTGGCTCGCGTTTCTTCGCCGCCGCGGCCACGCCGGCCTCCGGGACCTCAAGATCGAGCGAGTTTTCTGGTTAGAAGGCGACGTTTGTGTTGAGAAGCTCTTGCCGCTGCTCGTGAGTCCTGTCCATCAAACGGCCCGCCCGGAGTCAGGTCTTGATCCTGAATCCAGCCCGATCATCGAGATCGCCTACCGTCCCGCCGTCACCGATCCCGAAACTCCATCCATCCTGGCCGGAGCGCGAGCCCTGGGAGAGAAGCGATTGATTTTTGCGCGCCTCAGCCGTCGGTTTCAGTTTGTGGGGATCAGCCAGGCGGAAGCTCGGTCGATCGCCGAGCGGTACTTGTTTAACAAGGTGGTGGAGCGGCTGCGCGAGCCCGGCGAAGTGGTGCGCTCCCTGCTTCCTTCGGGTGCGCCGGATGCGGTTGGATCGGTGTCGCTCGAAGGTCTGAGCGATGATGAATTACTTCGAATGTCCCGCCAGCGGTCCTGGTATGCTCCGCTCTCGCAATTGAAAGTAATCCAGGCGCACGCGATGGAGAGAGGTCGGCCTTATAGCGATGCGGAAATCGAAATCCTGGTGCAGACCTGGAGCGACCATTGCTATCACACCACATGGAAGAGTTTGGGGTTGCTTAAAAAACTTTCGCAGGCCACGGCGCGAATTGATCACCCCCTGGTTGTGTCTTCGTTCAAGGACAACGCCGGCGGCATGAAGTTTTACGAAGACTGGGTGATCACCATCAAGGGAGAGACGCATAACTTCCCGAGTTCGATTGCGCCCTTTGGCGGTGTCGCTACCAAACACGGCGGCGTGATCCGCGACACGCTCGGTTTTGGCAAAGGCGCATATCCCATCGGCGGGACCACGATCATGGGCACGATGGATCCCTCGATGGACGCCGCCGCCCTACCCTCTGGCACGCTCCATCCTGAGTTGATCGTCTCCGAATCGATCCGGGCCACGGCCTACTACGTGAACCCCATGGGCATTCCCATGATGCACGCGCTTTACCGCCGCCACCCGGGTTATGCAAAGTGCCTGGCCTTGGGCCATTCGATTGGACTTCTTCCCGCGAAGTTTGCTTTGAAAGATCCAGTTAGCAAGGGCGACTTCTGCGTGCTGATCGGGGGCGAGACGGGAAGGGACGGCATTCACGGCGCCACCGCGAGCTCCGCGGGCATGTCCGGTGAAACGGTCGCAAAGGAATCCGCGGCGGTACAAATCGGTCATCCCGTCACCGAGCGCCGCTTCGCTACGGCGATTCCGGTGCTGCGCGACGCCGATTGCATTCGCTCCATCACGGACCTCGGCGCCGGCGGGATTTCCTGCGGGGCTGGTGAGATGGGAGCTCAAACCGGCGTGGCGCTGAATCTGGACCGAGTGCCGCTGAAGGACCAGACCTTGACCGCGTGGGAAATTCTGCTCTCTGAATCGCAGGAGCGAATGCTGCTTGCCGTGCCACCCGAGAAGCTGGACGAGGCGAAGACGATTCTGGATCGTTACGAAGTGGTCCATGCCGCGATCGGCGAATTTACAGATTCAAACCGGCTTGAGGCGACATGGCACGGTCAAAGGGTGGTTGACCTGGAGATGGATTTCTTGTGGGAGGCTTGCCCGCTCGATCCGATTGCGGTTCGCAAACCTCAACCACCGGCTGTTTCACTGGAAATTGTTCAACCCCAAACTCACGACGAATGGTCAAAAGCAATTCACCGGGTCATCGGGCATTACCACTGCTGCGATCAAAGCCCAGCCGGAGCGCGCTTTGACACAACCGTCCAAGCCAGGACCGCGGTTGCCGCTTACGGCGGCCGAACCCACCGGATGCCGACCAACATTTATGTCTCGGCTCCCCTGCGCGGCCGCAATTATGGTGTGATCGCCACCATCGCCTTCAATCCCCAGTACGGTGAGATTGATCCTGCGGCGATGGCCCGGCTGATGGTGATTGAGGCCGTCACCAAGGCCGTGGTGGCCGGGGCCGACTACCGCGAGATGGTGCTTTGCGACAACTTCTACACACCGCGCGCCCGTCCTGAAGTGGCCTGGAATCTCAGCCGCATGGTGGAAGCCATCGCGGACCTTTCCGTCGATCTTGGTATACCTTTCATCTCCGGTAAGGACTCAAGCTCGGGAACGTACGAGGCCGATGGCAAGTCCATCGATGTTGCCTACACCCTGGTGGTCTCAGCGATGGGCCGCGTACCGGACGTCCGCCGCATTGTTCCCAAGGAATTCAAATCGGTTGGGGATCCGATTTATCTGGTAGGAAGAATCGATGCTGAAGCGCTGGGCGGAAGTGTTTACGCCGATAGCTGCGGGAAAAGCGGTGGCCGCCTCTTTTCGCCGGACGATGCAGCCTCCATCCGGCGGCGATGGGACGCTCTTCTCGCCATGCACGCCAAGGGTGGCTATGTTGCGGGCTCGGCAATCGCTGAGGGTGGCATGTTCCTGCGCTCGTTCGAGGCATCATTCGGGTCGGGTCTGGGAATGGCAATCGATCTCAGTTGGGTGAGCGGCTCGGAACAAGGCGGCGCCAGCTCCGCCCCGGATACCAGGTTCGATGGAATTCTCTTTGGCGAATTCACCGGATCAGTTTTGATCGAAGTTCCTCGCGGCAAATCCGTTGAAAGCTATTTCAACGGAGTCCCGCACGTTCCAATCGGAGAAGTCACGGCGAACGGTGACATGAGGATTAAGAATGGCAACAAGACGCTATGGCAGGGGCGGGTGGCGGACCTCGCTGAAGCGTGGTCCCAACCCTTCAAGGAGATGATGGGATGAGCAAGGCGACGACGGCTGTCCTCTACGCGCCCGGCACGAATTGCCATGAGGAAACTGCCGCCGCCATCGAATTGGCAGGCGGACAAGCCGAGCTGGTCCTGGTTCACGATCTACTCGAGGGAAGCCGGCGGCTCGGCGAATTTCAGGCCGCAGTCATTCCCGGCGGATTTTCCTACGGTGACCACCTGGGAGCCGGACGTGTCTTCGCCACTCTTTTGGTGGCTCGACTTTGCGAACCGCTTCGGGAATTCTTGCAT